>JADLHE010000608.1 GCA_020848965.1 Saprospiraceae bacterium | reverse complement strand
CAAAATGTAATTAACTATGCCACAACAACCACTATACCCATCCTTAAGCACTATAGTAAGTGCAGATAAGCTACCGGCACCCATAGCTCAAATGGTTACTGGCATTACCGACAAACTCTTTTACAAAGTATCCACCCGACTAACCACGTCTTTTCTGGGAGTTAGAAGTGGCCGATTTTAGTGCTCAAAAAAGGATATGAACACAAAAGAAGAGATGTATGCTGCCATTGAGTTGTGGCAAAAGTCCGGATTATCAAAAAAGCAATTTTTAGCTGAACAGAAATTCAGCGAGCCGAAATTCAATTATTGGATTTCCAAATGGAAGTTAAGCCAGGTAAGCGAAGTCGGATCATTTGAACAAATTGATTTGAACACCTCCAAAACATCCAAGGTGCTGGAAATTTCAATGTCAAGTGGGCTGAAAATTTCAGTTTTTGCATGAGTCTGTTTGGACTGGAAGAAGCCACCAAAGTTTTTCTTTACAGCAAGCCAGCCGACATGCGGAAGGGCTTCGATGGGCTTTACGGGCTTGTTTTGGAACACATGCAAATGGATCCGCGTAACGGATACCTATTTGTGTTTTTCAATATGCAGCGAAACAGAATTAAAGTACTGCACTGGAATCAGGATGGACTGGCTATTTTTCATAAACGCTTGGAACGAGGAACATTTAAGCGTCCGAGCGCTAGAGTTGATGCGCCAAACTCAGAGCTTTTAAAGGAGGAATTGTTTATGATTTTACGAGGAATTGATTTTGAGAAATCCAAGAAAAGAAGTCGTTATTTACTGACATAATATGGTTGATTAATTGGCTGCTAAAGGCTTGTATTTACTAGGGTTTTGAGGTAGTTTTATTTCATGAAATCGGCACTGGAAAATCTACCTCAAAGAGAGCTTCTGCAGCTTGTTCTGAAAAAGGACGAACAGATTGAGCACTTGAGCTTCCAGAACGAAAAGCTTGAGAGCCAGAAAGAAAGGCTTGAGTTACAAAAAGAAAGGCTTGAGTTCCAGCTAGAGCAGCTAAAACGGATGATGTTTGGCAGCAAGCGTGAGCGATTTGAAGCCGATCCCAATCAAATTAAAATTGAGTTCGAGGAATACGCAATAGAGGCGGAAAAGCAGGATGAATCTCCGGTAAAGCAGACCATTACCTACCAGCGGAATAAATCAACCAGCCACACCGGTCGCAACAGCATTCCTGCACATCTTCCCGTGGTTGAACATACCATTGAGCCAAGCGAAGATACCTCTGCAATGAAGCGAATTGGCGAGGAGCGCACGGAAATACTTGAATACGTTCCGGAAAAGTTCTTCAAACTGGTGTTGATTCGTCCAAAATATGCCCGCGTTGAGTCTGATAGCAACGCTATTGAAAGCACTCAGAAATCAGTTGTAATCGCTGAATTGCCATCAAGGCCAATTGAAAAATGCCTGGCCGGCAATCGCTTACTGGCGGCAATACTGGTTCACAAGTATATTGATCATCTACCGCTTTATCGTCAACAGCAAATATTTAAGAGGGCCGCAATAGAGATTGCGCCATCCACGATAGACTCCTGGGTGGCGCAACTGGGAAGGCTTCTGGAGGTATTGCATGAGAAATTAATTACCGAAATAAAAGCCCAACAGTATTTACAAGCTGATGAAACGACGATTAAAGTACTTGATAAGAATCAGAAAAAGGAAACCCATCTGGGATACTTCTGGGTTTACCATGCGCCATTATCCCGACTGGTCACCTTTGATTATCAGAAAGGTAGAGGAAAAAACGCACCCCGTAGCTTTTTGCAGGGCTATAAAGGAACATTGCAGACTGATGGCTATGCTGTCTACAAACACTATTACAATAACAAAGAAGTTACACATCTAGCCTGCTGGGCACATGTTCGCCGCAAATTTGAAAAAGCATTGCAGAGTAATCGGTCGTTGGCTGAACATGTGCTTACCGAGATCCAGAAACTATATGCCATTGAGCGTGAAATCCGTGTGCTGACTGCTTCAGAGCGTAAAACAATCCGTCTGGAAAAATCCTTGCCAATTATTAATGGCTTAGGAAAGTGGTTGTATGTTCAGAAACAGGTGGTTCTTCCAAAATCTCCGTTTGGTCAGGCCTTGGAATACACGATTCCATTGTGGGAAAGCTTGCAGAATTACCTGCACGATGGAAATCTGCACAACGACAACAACCTGATCGAAAACACCATCCGACCGGTTGCCCTGGGAAGAAAAAACTATCTGTTCGCCGGCTCTCATGAAGGTGCCCGAAGATCCGCTATGTTCTACAGCTTCTTTGCATGCTGCAAAATCAATAACCTTAATCCCCAAAAGTGGCTCGAATACGTTTTGTCTGTAATCGCTGACTGCCCGGTGAATCAACTTCATAACCTATTACCAAATAACATCGATCCTGCAATAATCGAAAATCATACCCACTTCTGGGAGGTGTAATTAGTCGGGGGGATACAATGCTTCGGTGGACAGGACGCCGACACTTGTTTACGCTGGCCTTTTTGCCTGCTGCGGGACACGTAAACGGCCTTAAATTGTTTCGCCTGGTTGATTATTATTCGGCGGACAGTTGAATCGCCTAATGCTTTGGGAAGGCCTTCAAATTGAATGTAAGGAAATTCTTACACCCCTCTACCGCAAGGGAAAGGCAAAAAGTCCTTCAGAGAAGCTGCCCTGAATATGCTTTAGATGGGCTACCTGCCATAACAGCAACCTGCCGCAAGCCGGGCTGCACCTGTTTCGGTGGAAAGTTTTAAGGTATTTTGTATCTTCATTTTCGTTTGTATCTTTGGGGAGGCCGGCCTGCGGCAGGTTGCGGAACGTTGGCAGCAAGCTTAAAAGACAACACAAACAAAATATTATGACAGTAATAAACAAAGACTTTTGCTTTAATCCATACGCTAATTTGACAGCGGATATCTCAAATAAAGCATTAAGAAAATATGCCGACTCATTTGAGCTTGCAAAATCATTAGGTGGTAACTTTCCAATAGTCTTGGACAATAATATTTTACTTGGTTATTACGGAATGTCTCAAAATGAAAAAGTCAAATTGATTCAATTTATCACGACATACAAGGATAGAATCTTTATCACTAAACAAGTAGAGCAAGAATATCTTCGAAACAGACTTTCGGTGATTAAAAAGGATTTCTTTGGTCCACTTAACAAAATAGAAAGTGACTTCGCAAATTTGAGAACTGAAATCACAGGAAAACTTCAAAGTTTTAGAGAAAACAAGAAAAAAATACTTTCCCAAGACTATCCTTCATTATGGGACGAACTCAAAAGGATTGAAGAAGAAAT
>JADLHE010000607.1 GCA_020848965.1 Saprospiraceae bacterium | reverse complement strand
GCCATGCAAAGCGTCTATACCATCTCCAACGACCGCTCCCAACTTGACCTCCCCCTCATCCACCGCTACCTGAGCGAGGAATCCTATTGGAGCAGGGGAATCCCGATGGAAACAGTGCAGAAAGGCATCGAAAACTCGCTGTGTTTTGGCGTTTTTCAAGGCGAAAATCAGGTCGGCTTCGCAAGGGTCATCACCGATTTTACGAGCTTTGCCTACCTCGCCGATGTGTTCATTTTGCCGGAACATCGTGGACAGGGTTTATCGAAAATGCTGCTGCAAAGCATCCACGAGCACCCCGATTTGCAGGGCCTGCGGCGGTGGATGCTAGCTACGGCGGATGCGCACGGGCTGTACCGCCAATTCGGTTGGAAGGAACTCGCCGCCCCGGAGCGGTTCATGGAGCGGCACAATCCGGATGTTTACAAAAAGCTATAAATGATTGATTTTCAAACCATTGACTGGTCAACCATCGAAAAAACGGAGCACCCCGGCGAATCGGGTACGGCCTATTGGCAAACGCTGCAACTGCCCGGCCTGCGCCTGCGCATCGTCGAGTATTCGCCGGGCTACGTGGCCGACCATTGGTGCCAAAAAGGGCATATCGTACATTGCCTCGAAGGTGAGTTCACCAGCGAGATGGAGGATGGCGGCTCGTTTTTGCTGAAAAAGGGCATGACCTACGTGGTGTCGGACAAGCTCAGTTCTCACCGCTCCGTCTGCCAGCAGGGCGTGAAGCTGCTGATTGTGGATGGGGATTTTTTAAAATAAACAATTGATATTCAATATGGCAAAACCTACTAACACCGACGCCGAAACCGTCCAAGCTTGGCTCGACCAACTCGACCACCCGATGAAGCCCGACCTCGAAATCCTCCGCCAAACTGTGAAGGCAGCGCACCCGCCCATTGCGGAGCGGATAAAATGGAATGCACCGAGCTATTACCTCGATGCCGACCTCTTTACCTTCAACCTCAGCAACAAAAAGGAAATCCGCCTCGTGTTCCACCACCCCAGCATCGTGCAGGTGGCCTCGCCCATTTTGGAAGGGGATTGGAAGGACAGGCGCATCGCTTATTTCCGCTCGGCGGCCGAGGTGCAGGAGCGGCTGCCGGAACTGGAGCGGGTGGTGCGGGAAGCGGTGCGAGTGGCAAACCCATGATTGGGAATATTTTTTTTGATTTAAGATATAAGATAGACGATATTAGATTTAAGATTTGGGCGCCGAGCCAAGCCAAAGTACTTGTTTTTGTTGATAAATCAAAAATTCTTATCTTTATAAATCCGCCAATAAATCTAATATTTTACGTCTTAAATTTTATATCTTAAATCAAAAAAATAGAACCGCTAATTTCCCGTAATTTAAAACTCAGGGTTGTCCCATCTCCCGCAAAAATCCCTCCTTATACTGCCGCCCAATCGGCACCACCTTTTCCCCGATTTCAATATCCTGTGCCGTGTAGGCCGTCACCTTGGCCTTGGCCACGATGAACGATTTATGCACCTGCACGAAGCGCCCGGCGGGCAGTTCATGGAGGAAATTCCCGATGCTCACCTTCGTGAGGATGCGCTGTGTGGGCAGCACGATTTTCACGTAGTCCTTCACGCCTTCCACGAAGAGGATGTCGTCGAGCGGGATGCGCAGGGTCTTGCGGTCGGCTTTTACGAAGATGGCGTCACTCGTTTGTTGCTCCGCAACAACAGGGTAGGAGGGGGGTGTTTGCCCCAGCCGTTGCTCCAAAAACTTGTCAATCGCCTGCACGAACCGCTGGAAGGGGATGGGCTTCACGAGGTAGTCGAGCACGTTCAGCTCGAAGCCCTCCACGGCAAACTCCCGGTAGGCCGTGGTGAGCACGATGGCGGGCCGGTGCTGGATGGATTGAATCAACTCCAGCCCCGTCAGTTCCGGCATCTGGATGTCGAGGAAGAGCAGGTCGGGCTGCAAGCGCTTGATTTGCGCCAGCGCCTCCAATGGCTCCGTGCTTTTGCCGCACACCTCGAAGTCCCCGAAGCGGCCCAGGTGCTGTTCGATGACGTTGAGCGCCAGCGGCTCGTCGTCGAGGATGTAGCATTTGAATTTCATGAATTAGGGATGAGGGGTGAGGGATGAGGGATGATAGTCACTACCATATAGACCTCGTACTTTTCTGCTCCATCCGTTATCTCCAACCTATGCCGATTGGGGTAGAGCAAGGTAAGGCGCTGGCGGATATTCTCCAAGCCGATGCCGCCGGGGGGCGTTTCGATTTTCTTTTGCCTTTTGCTATTCGCAATGCGGAACTCGAACCCGTTGGCATCGCTTCGCAAGGTGATTTTTATCCTAAAAACCCCATCCGCACCGGGGCCGCCATGCTTGAAACAGTTCTCGGCGAAGGGCAGCAGGAGGAGCGGGGCGACCATCTGGCCGTCTTTCAGCGGGGCGATGTTCGTTTCGACCCGGAGCTTTTCGCCGTAACGGAGCTTTTCGAGGTCCACATAGTTTTCGAGGAGTTGCACCTCTTTGGAGAGCGGCACTTTGTCTTGGTTTGCCCGGTAAACGAGGTAGTCGAGCAGCTCGGTCAGGCGCAGGATGCTGTCGGCGGTGAGGTCGGACTTGGAGAGGGCGAGGCTGTAGATATTGTTCAGCGAATTGAACAGGAAATGCGGGTGGAGCTGCCCTTTCAGCAGTTTGATTTCCGCTTCGGCCTTGGCCCGGATGAGTTGTTCGTTCAGTTGCTGGTTTCGGCGGTAGTCGCCGATGATATACACGCAGACGCCGAGCGCCACCACCGAGTAGTCACGGATGATGTTCTTCAGCAGCTTGGCCGCTGGCATGTCGAAGCGCTCGCCGTTCACAAGGTAGATGACCAGTTCCTCCCATTTTATCCTTGCATAAAAAAGGAAAACACCCGCCGCCGCCGTACTGAGCAGGAAAAGCGGCCACCGCTTCGCCTTCAAGTACCGTGGCACAGCCCAAAGCGCCAAAAAATACGTCGCCAACAGCAGCGCAGGCAGGTAGGCCACGGTGGAGTACCAAAACCATTTCCCATCCGACCGCTGGAGGTGGTACAGGTTGGCGAAGTACTCCGAGACGAGGTAGAGCAGCCAAAAGGCGGTATGGAGGAGGATAGGTTTCAGATTTATTTGATTTGATTTAAGATTGCAGATTACATGATTTAAGATTTAAGATTGGGGCGGCAGCGTCTCGCTAATCTGAAATCTTAAATCATGTAATCTGCAATCTTAAATCAATTATCCCTCAAAGAACCCCTTTTTCCACCAATTTTCCCACCAATCGCCGACCAACGACCGCATTGCGGAGCAGAACAACCAGATTCGACCACCCAACTGCAAAACGGGGGGCAAAACTGCCGTTCTTGGCCCTTGGCTCGGCGTTGGTCTCCTTTCCAGAAAGTGCATTCCGATGGGGAATAGGTTTGTGGCATCTTTTAACCATTAATTTTTTTGCATCATGAAAAACACAATCCAGCATTCCCTCCTCGCAGCACTCGTGCTTTGCCTTTTTGCCGCTTTCGCAAACGATGTCCATGCCGCTGCCATGCCAGTGGGCAAGCTAGTTGTCACCGATTATGAAATGGGCGGCGGCTACCTTGTTTTCTGTGGGAAAAGCGGCGGCAAAATCGCCAAGAAGGACTTTGCGGGTAAGACCAGCCTCCAGATTGACGGCTGCCCCGGCGCCTCGGAGACCATCATCACCAGTTTCAGTTTGGAAATCGTGAAGGGCGGCAAGACGGCCATTTTGCAGAGCAAAACAGACAGCTTGACCAGCGAAATGGTGACCCAATTGAAAACGCTCTCACCCGGTGACAGCTTTGAGTTCAAAAAAGTGTGGGCCCGCTGGCCAAACTCGAAGGATACCTACCAGGTGCGCACGGAGAAGTTTACGGTGGCGTAAATCAAGCAAAAGCAGTAGGGTCGGTTGGCGACACTACTGCTTCATTTTTGTCGAGTTCCCAATCCTGCCTAAATGTGTATTGAAAAAAGAATCCTCGTACTTTAATCCATAGCCCATCGCACGGTCCATAGAGATATGTGCGAAAAGTATGATAGCAAACAGTTTCCAGTTGTTATTGCCTGAATAAAGTGCGAAGCCTGCTATACTTGCTGCCAATAGCCGATGATGAATAAGATTGTAGGTCATTGCACCAATCTTGGGGTTCAATAGGTAGCCAACCATGCCAATATCGGGTAACAAGAGTAGGGTAGGGAACCACCACCAGGCAAAGTCTAAGCGGCTAAAAACATAGATGCAAAGGAGGAAAATGCCCCATTCTTCAAGGTTTAATAAAATCTTCATACTTCGTTTAGGCTTGATGATTAATTGTTTTTAGGGCACAAATTTCACCTTGCCAAATTGAGGGGCACTTGACATTTGTCAAGAAATTCGGTGGGGCTGTTTTTTCCGTATTCTGCTAAAGGTTTCTGGGGTCATACCCAGCAAGGAGGCAATGTATTGCAGCGGCACTTGGTTGAAAAGCTGAGGGCTTTGATTGAAGAACAACTGGTAGCGCTCCTCGCTTGTGAGCGAAAGGTGGGCAACGATTCGGCTTTCGAGCATCGTAAAACATTTGGCCATGAACAGCTTTTCTAGCTCCGCCCATTCGGGAATATGTTTCCCGATGCGACGATAGTCGTCCTTGGAAATTGTGAGCAGTTCGCAATCCGTCAGCGCCTGCCAATGGCAGCGGGCAGGCTGCTGAAAAAGAAAGCTGGCGATATCGGTGATGAAATAGCCGGGCGTGGCAATCCATTTGGTTATTTCCCGGCCTTTATCGTCGGTGAAATACTCCCTGAGAATGCCAGATTGCAAGAACGCCATTCGGTTGGCATATTGGTCAGTCCTGAGAAAGAAATCTTCCTTTTTTAAGTGCAAGGGCTTGAAGTAGGCGGTGATTTCATCAATCAAGTTCGGCTGGATACCGAACCATGTCTGAAGCGTAGTGCTAAACTCGTTTTGCATAGGGCGAAGTTAAGAGGAAAGCTACGACTGCTGTCCAGATGAGGAAAGCTTTTATACTAATTAACATAAGATTGATTATAAGAATAAAAAACACTTTTCGGCATTCCTATTTTATGCCATTTTACAAAATAATAAAACTACGATTAACGTCATTGGCGAAATAGTTGTTCTTTAGCTGTGTTTATTTCAGTATTTTAAAATAGCAAAAATCATGGCAACCGTAAAAGACGAGAAATACATTGTAAATGGCACCAATCAAGCTGCGTTGTTCACCCTCAAAACGTACCGTGGGGAAGGCATGACCTTGCTCGCAATGGACTGGAAGCAGGGACAACCCCCCGTTGATTTCGTGGGCTTTGCCATTGAATACAAAGAGCCGGGCGGCAACAAGTTCTATGTGCTAGGCAACCGGCTTTCCTTCCCCACGCCCAATGGGAATGTGAACCCCAACCAGTTGTCGTCCCGTTTGTCTCCCATTCAAAAATTCCGGTGGATACACTTCCCCAAAAACGCCCACCTGCCGGGCAATTTCACCTACCGGGTGCTGCCTGTTTTTATGAACGAACAAGAAGAACTGAGCTATGGTGAAGCGCAGGAAGTGCTCATTTCCCTACAGCATGAGACCATTGCCGGAAAAATCAACGTTTCGTTCACCCGTGGTTTTGTTTCTTCGCAAGCTTTTGTGGACAACTATATGGAACCACACTTCGGCATCCCCAACCTGCTGCCGGGCGAAGCCAAGGAAGGCCTGGAATTCGTGCCAAACCACCCCAAAGCTGGCGAGGCCCTGCCTTGGATGGGCTTCGAGGCCACCAAAATGATTTTGGACACGCTCCAAAAAGCGATTGACGACCCCGCCGCCCAAGTGCGGGTAATTGCTTATGACCTGAACTTGGCCGCCTTGGTGGAAAGTCTGGAGAAATTGGGGAATCGGCTCAAAATCATTATTGACGACGATGGCCCTCACAAAGAAAACAAGCTTCCAAGCGATGTTTCCGCTGAAAACAAGGCCGAGGCGAGGCTCAAAATCTCGGCGGGAGCCGCCAACGTAAAGCGCCAACACCTCGGCAAACTCCAGCACAACAAGACCATTGTCGTTACCAGCCCAACGATGAACGTTGCCATTTGCGGCTCCACCAATTTCTCGTGGCGAGGTTTTTATGTGCAGGCGAACAATGCCGTCATGCTCACAGGGGCTACTGCAACCAGCATTTTCAACGCCGCCTTTGATGATTATTGGCGAAGCGATAGTGCCAGCGACTTCGAGGCAACGCCCTCCTCCCAATGGCAAGACCTTGGTATTCAAGGCGTTAAGGCCAAAGTGGCCTTTTCACCGCACAACGAACAGGGCGCCATCTTGCCTGAAATTGCATTGGACATTGCGACCAAAACCAAGTCGAGCCTGTTTTACTCGCTGGCTTTCCTCTATATGACGGAAGGTGTTATCAAGGAGGCCATTACCTCCGTCACCGATCGGCCCGATATTTTTGTCTATGGTATTTCCGATAGGAAAGTGGGCGGGCTGGACCTGCAAAAACCCAGCGGCAACCTGGCAACGGTCTTTCCAGCCGAGCTGTCGGGGAACCTGCCGGAGCCTTTCAAAAGCGAACCCATCGGCGGTGGCGGCAATCGGATGCACCACAAATTCGTCGTCATTGACTTCGACAAGCCTACCGCAAGGGTCTATTTTGGCTCTTACAATTTCTCCGTCGCTGCCGATGAAAAAAACGGGGAAAACCTCCTGCTCGTACAGAACAAGCGGGTAGCCGTGGCCTATATGATTGAGGCACTCCGCATTTTCGACCATTACCACTTCAGGGTTTCACAGAAAGAAGCCAAGCAGAAAAAGGAGAAGCTCTACCTGAAAAAACGCCCGATGCAGGCGGGCGAGAAGCCCTGGTGGGGGGAATACTACACCGATGCCATCAAGATTCGGGACCGGGAACTGTTCGGTTAGCGGCCCTATTTGTAGATGGTCAGTACATCGTCGCCAATGACGAAGCTGCCCCTGCCGGAAGTTTGGTCAACGACCACTTGCTGCCCAATGAATTGCAGTATTTCCATCCGCTGCTCCTTGGGCAGTTTGGTTCGGGTTTCCCATCGCATATCGTTGGGGATGTCAATGATGGCCAAGGCATCGCCTCCGGCAAACTCCCACCACATATCGAAACTGGTGTGGTCGTTCTTGAAAACGATGGTGCCGCCCCGGCCTTGGTCTTTGTAAATGAGCTGTGGGTTCCCTTCCAATTTGATGACTTGTTTTTGGGCTTCCGAACGGAAATAATCCACCCGGCGGTCCATTAATTCGATGATTTGCTCCACGAATTCTTTTTCCACCTCCAGCCAAGCGCAGATGTCCTCCACGGCTCGGCCTGCTTTCAAGTGTTTCCAAATTAGGTTGCGAAGCAAATCCTTGCGAGTGAACTCAATGAGCGCTGCCCTGCTTTTCTGGAAATAATCCTCGGCAATTTTGTCGCCCTCTTTTTCGGCTTTCTTCACTGCTTTCTGGGCAGCGTCCAATTCTTTTTCAACCGCTTTTTGCTGCTTTTTCAAGGCAGCATTGGCGGCGTCCACGCCTTGCAGCCCAGCTTTCATGGATTGCTCCATTGCTTGCGCAAACTGCTGCTGCAATTCGCCCACCTGCCGCTTCACCTCGGCCTGCACAGCGGCATCGAAGCGGGCTTGTTCATCATTCTGGTTGCTCATCGTCTTGCATTGTTTTCGGGGCGAAAGATAGGGGTTTACGGATTGCCCGCCGAGGCGGGCAATCCGTAAAATATTTAATGCCTTCCCCAGAGCTCCACTTCTGCCTTTTGGTCGGCGAAGTTCTTGGTGTCATAAACGAACACCACTTTGCGGATGACCCTGCGTGCGCCTTCCAGGTTGATCACCCGGCTCTCACCGCCAGCCCTGATTTCGTCACGGGTTTCCACTTCCTGCTCGGTGCCATCGCCGAAATGGACAACCATCTTGCGCAGGTTGATGCCGCCTTTTTTTACCAGGATTTTCAAAGCGGTGAAACGCCCCTCGGCGGCGGTCACAAGGATTTCGTCACGGTCAACGGCGAAATTGACCTTGCGCTCGCCGAGCTTTTCCCATCTTGGCGGTGTAGGGTAGCCAGTGGTGTGCAAGTCTTGATTGGCGGTAGCGAAGTTGACGGCTACCAAAAGGCAAAGGATGGATGCGAATGCTTTCATTGTTCTTTGATTTTATTGATGAATTTGGTTGAAATATGGCGCTTTGACTTACCACAAATGACGGGGTTTAATGCCTGATTTCATAAGGAAAGGTTAAGGGTTTTCACAACCTCGGTAGGGTTTCAGGGTCATTTAGTCGAAACTCGCAAGTTTGTGTAAGGCTTGCAATATTAAATTCACTTCTCTTTTCATCAGTAAAACAGTCAACTAAATGAAATTCAAGCTTTTTTTCCCAGTCTTCTTTTTCTTTTTTTGCTTCGCAACAATGCCGTTCAACGCTACCCTAGCGCAGTCATTAACGGATAAGATTGACGCCATTGTTGCGGAGCAATACAAGCCCGACGAACCCGGCGTGGTGGTGCGGGTGCAACAGAACGGCAAAGTCCTTTTCGAAAAAGCCTACGGCATGGCCGATATGGAACTGGGCGTAAAAATGCAGCCCGATTATATCCTGCGCCTTGGCAGCATCACCAAGCAGTTCACTGCCGTGGCCGTGCTCATGCTGGTGCAGGAGGGCAAGCTCAGCCTCTCCGACGACCTGACCAAGTACCTGCCCGACTACCCCACCGGGGGGCGCAAAATCACCGTGGCACAGCTGCTCAACCATACCTCCGGCATAAAGAGCTACACGAACATGGTCGATTTCTTCAAGATTATGCGCACCGACATGACCCTGACGGAACTTATTGACCATTTTAAAAAGGAACCCTTCGACTTCGAACCGGGCGAACGCTGGAGCTACAACAATTCCGCCTATATCCTCGCTGGGGCCGTCATCGAGAAGGCTTCGGGCATGAGCTACGCCGATTTCATCGAAAAGCGCATCTTTCAACCGCTCGGCATGGCAGACAGCTACTACGATGTTGCGGACCGTATCATTCCCCGGCGGATACATGGCTACGACGGTGGGGAAACGGAAGGTAGCTTCGTCAATGCGGGCTACCTGAGCATGACCCTACCCTATGCCGCTGGCTCGCTCATGAGCACCGTGGCCGATATGGGCAAATGGGACGAAGCCCTTTACACCGAAAAACTCGTGAAAAAAGACCTGCTCCAACAGGCATGGGTGGGCCACAAACTCAACAATGGCGCCATGACCCACTACGGCTACGGCTGGGGCTTCGACGAGGTGGGTGGCCATAAATTCATCTACCACAGCGGCGGCATCAACGGCTTTGTGACCAACGGCATCCGGGTGCCCGATGCGCACCTCTACGTCGTGGCGCTGTCCAATAACGGCACTAAAGGCCCCGGCGAGATGACCTACCAAATCGCACAGACCGTGCTGGGCATCCCGACCGACAAGCCCAAACCCATCACAATGACCGCCAAGCAACTCGCCGACTACGTGGGCGTCTATGAACTCGACTCGCCCGACCAATGGCGGCATATCACCTTAGAAGGCAATCAACTCTACTCGCAACGGGCGGGCAGCGAGCGCTTCAAGGTGTTTGCCTACGGCAACGACCGCTTCTTCTTTGAAGACCACCCCACACGCCTCCATTTTGAGCGGGACAAGGCGGGCAAAATTACCGCCCTCGTCCCGGAAAGCAGCATGCCCTTCGGCACCGACGACCGCTACCTCCGCACCGACAAGGACAAACCGACCGAGAAGCCCACTGTTGGCGTGCCGCAGCCGCTGCTCGACAGCTACGTGGGCACCTACAACCTTTTCCCAAACTTTGACCTGAGCATCAGCACTCGTGAGGGTCGCCTTTTTGCGCAAGCCACTGGCCAGCCAGAGTTTGAGCTGTTTGCCGAGAGCGAGCGCCGCTTTTTTCTAAAAGTGGTGGATGCCAAATTGGATTTCATGCCCGCCGTGGATGGCGTGGTGAAGGAGTTGGTGCTGCACCAAGGCGGGCAGGATATGAAGGGCATGCGGAAGTAAATGGGCGGTTTTGATTTCAAATAACTCCCCCTCCAAGCACTAAATGGCGGGTTTGTGCGCACGGTCAGGGGTTCAGCCTGACTATAGTGGACTTGGTGCCAGTGCCAGTGCCCGTGGTTGCAGCAGCAACCCCTACCCTACCCATCAGCGAGCCTGCCACCAAAAACCCGCTGCCAAACGCCGTGGCGGGGATAATGGTGAAAGCGAGCACCAATGGCGTGGCAAATGGGGCGCAGTATAATTAGGCTTTGGTTTTTGCGTCCATAGATAATGTTTATTTAAATAAGGCTGTACCAGCAGTAAAACGCTGGCACAGCCTTATTGTCTTATATTACTTCTTCTTTTCCTATGGAATAAACCGTGCGGCCATCCTTCTGCATTTCCACCACAATGCCAACAGGGAAAGTGCTGTGCAATAATTATCTTGCAAATTCAGCGACACACTAAACTGAATTTTGGCCATAGACGGAATAAGTCAGTACTGTTTTAGTAGCTTTGCATCATACTAAAACTAAAACACCTTTTTCATGAAATCTTCGCTACTACTCTTAATCGCAGCTTTGGTGTTCGGTCAAAGCTTGAATGCTCAATCTATTAGCTTCGAATTGCTGCCGCATTCTCCGCAAGGCTCCTCCGATGTGCTGGACATCATTGGCGATGCAAATGGGAATTACTATGCCATTGCAAACAATAACAACCTAAGTAGCTATTTCTACCGCTCAATGGACGGAGGTAATACATGGGAAAAAATGAACTTCGTCACAGGGGGCTTGTGGGTAATACCAGATGGCACTTTGTACCGCTATACTGGTGACTTCATGTATCGCTCTGTTGACAAAGGGCAGTCATGGACGCAAATTTCGAGTTCGCCCTCGTTTCCCTTTGTGTACGCAATGGAAGTAGGCCCAACGGGCACCCTTATTGCTCAAGGTTGGGATGGAAATATATACCGCTCTGCCGACCAAGGCGCAACTTGGGAGACGATACCCGTACTGCCAAGCAATGAGAATTTTGATGTGATAATGACCACCGCTGACGGTGATTTTTATGCGCTGAGCAATGAGACGTCGGGCAGCAACTATATTTCCAAGGTCTATTCATCTGTGGATGATGGTCAGACTTGGCAGGAAAAGGGCATTTTACCGGGCACTTATTTTGGCGGCAAATTATTCAAAGCTGCATCTGGACGGGTGTTTTATTATCCCGGCGACCTCGGTGGCGAGTTTTTTTACTCGGACGACCAAGGTGACAATTGGACAATTATCGCACTACAATGGGCCGGCTCGGAAGGCGTCATGGGGATGATACAGCAGCCATCCGGGGAGCTTTGGATAGCCACCACCTCGCCGAGGCGATGGCATTCCACCAACAACGGCAGCACTTGGACACTGGTCAACCCTAATGGCCCAAACGTAACGGAGGACATGCTTGCCAATATTTGGAAAATGCCCGACGGTACGGTGTTCGGCGATTTCAACGGCGCCCTGTTCAGGGCCAACGATTTAGCTCTTACCGACTGGACGCCTTCGGCTCAAGGGATGGAGGCACCCTCGGTTGTGAACATGAAAGTATTGGACGACGACCATATCTATGTGGCCACCAGCGGAGGTATTTTTAAGACGGAAAATGGCGGCAATACTTGGGATTATTTTTACCAAAGCCCGATTTTCAACGATGATAGTTTCAATAGGAGAACGAATTTTTGTTTTGACAATAATGGCAATATCATTATGCCTGATAATATCCATTTATGGCGGATAGACGTGGGCACGGGAACCCGCTCGGATATTGCACCGACAGGCTCCAATCCTGGTTATTATCCATTCACTTCTGTTGTAAAACTAAATAATGGTCAATTAATTTGTGAAAACACGAATGATGTATTTATTTCCAACGACGATGGCAATACTTGGCAAATCTTTGGGGGCAATATTCCTGCGTTTGGTTGTTGGGATGCCCATTATTTGTCCGACAGCCTTTATATCCTACAAGGAATCTACTACGCATATGCTTTTACCTATAATCCAATCACCAATTCCATAGCCAGATTGGATACACCGCCAGTTAATGATTTGTTTACTCAGGATATTTTTGTGGACCAATTGGGGGTAATTCACTTGGCCACGGTGATAGAAAATGACCATTGCGTTTCCTACGATTTTGGGGCGAGTTGGGAATGTGTTGACAACCCGGATTTATCCCATTATGTGCAGGATATGGTTGTGAACTCAGCTGGGACAATTTTCACCAATGAAAGTTCTTCAACCGAAATTCAAGTATCTGTTGATGGTGGATATTCCTGGAACATTTTGTATCCCAACATAGACCCAAACAACTCATTTGCCTATGCTAAAATTCAATCATTTTGCCTTTCCACCTCTCAACGAATTTTCTTTGCAGACCGAAGCCTGGGCATTTTCCGCAGTGTGCTGCCCACCACCGATCAGCCTTTGGTGAAGGGCAAAGTGTTTGAAGATGCCATTGCCAGCAGCAATTGCGATTTGGATGCCACCGAGCCTTCGCTAGCTAAGGTAAAAACCCAATTGACCGGACCGGGCTTTAGCGTCGTTGGCGTTTCCAATATCAATGGTGATTATGTCATGCCCGGATCCGTTGGTACGCTGACAGCCAAGGCCCTCCCCATTAGCGAGTATTGGCAGCCTTGCGAGCAAACGGTGGACGTTGCCACAGGCGACGTAATAGAAGGCGTCCAACTAGGGCTTGAGGCTTTGGTACAATGCCCAAAATTGGAAGTAGAATTGGCCTCGCCTTTTATGCGCCGCTGTTTCGCGTCCACGGTGTATGTCCATTATTGCAACACAGGCACCTTACCTGCCGTGGGTGCAACGGTGGAAGTGGTCTTGGACCAATACATGAACTTCCTAAGCGCCAATACCCCACTGCTGGCGCAAAACGGCCAAACACTTACCTTCAATGTTGGTGATGTGGCAGTAAACCATTGCGGCTATATCAACATACGGGTAATGGTCTCTTGCGATGCCCCGCTGGGGCAAATGCACTGTGTAAAGGCACACGCCTATCCCGACCAAGATTGCCTCAACAACTGGACTGGCCCTTGGCTAAGCTCCAATGCGACCTGCAATGGTTCGGAACTCCTCATCACCGTTCAAAACAAGGGTGGCGATATGTTGGCCCCTGTTCATTATAGCGCATTGGGCCATGATGCCAACTCGCCATTTGGCTATGTGCTTTTGGCAGAAGGCGAGGTGTTGCTCGCTGCGGGCGGCACCACGACCATCAGCTTGCCAAACACCTCGAACGCAGTCTTTTTTCAAATTGACCAAGCACAGGGCTTCCCTTATGGCACGACGGCTGGCTGGTTGGACATCACAGGTTGCGGCATTCAGGGCGCTCCGTTCAATACCTTTGTTTACGACGACGAATATGATTGGGAAGATGTCCTTTGCCAGCCCAACCAAGGCAGCTTCGACCCCAACGACAAGATGGCCTTCCCGCATGGCATCGGCCAGCAGGAGCACCTCGACCCGGCTGCGGAAATCGAGTACCAAATCCGCTTCCAGAACACTGGCACCGACACGGCTTTCACCGTCGTGGTGCGTGACCTGCTTTCGCCTTACTTGGACATGACGAGCATCCGGCCCACCACCTCCAGCCATCCTTATTTCTTTGAAATCAACGACCGGGAACTGGTCTTCCGCTTTTCAAATATCATGCTGCCAGACAGCAATATCAACGAGCCGGGGTCGCATGGCTTCATCCGCTTTGCCGCCAAGCTGCTGCCCAATGCGCCAATCGGCCAAGACCTGAACAACGAAGCCGCTATCTACTTCGATTTCAACGAACCTGTCTGGACGAACACCAGCCATTATACCATCGGCCTGCCGGAAGTATTGGCCACGAAGGAGCCGCAAAGGCCATCGCTTGGGCTGCGCCCCAACCCTTCCTCCGGTGAGCTACAAGTAGAATTGCCGGAATGGGCCACCCAAGGGCGCTTTACCATCGAAGTGCGGAATGGGCTGGGTAAATTGTTGCATAGCGTTCTTGTTTCGCAACAAAGCACCTCGCCACTGCACCTGCAAGGGCTGTCGTCGGGCGTTTACCTCATCACCGCTAAGGATGAGCAGGGCAGGACGATCGCAGCGGGGAAATGGGTGAAAATATGAGCGGGGAAGACAGGCTCAGCACGGCACATTAATTTCCCCTCCCCTCCTTTTCATAATCTCCCCCATGTTCTCGTGCGCCCAACGAGCCAGCCCTTCGATATGCGGTATCAGGCTCTCGCCAAGCGGCGTGATGGCATACTCGACCCTCGGCGGCACTTCGGGGAAAACGGTGCGCTTTACCAGCCCGTCGGTTTCGAGGGTACGCAGGGTGACGGTCAGCATTTTTTGGGAGATGTCGTCAATGGTCTTGTGCAGCTCGTTGAAGCGCATAGTGCCCGCCCTGCCCAGCAGTTGGATGACCAGCAGCGACCATTTATCACCGAAGCGGGCCAGTACGTTGCGCACCGGGCAACTTTCGTGGATACATTTTTCAGAACTATTTTTCATTCTAACGCTTTGATTATCAGCAATGATTACTTTAAGGTAAGTTAAGCACTTTTGTGTGCCTACTTGTTTCGGGCGCACACCAAATTTAGCTTTGCCCCAACAAAAGTACGCTACGAACTTTTAGTAACTATCAAAATCTTCGATAAAAATTTAGAACATGAGTCAAACATTGTTTACGCCCCTTCACAAGAACGGCGCTGATTTCAAGAGCAGAATCGTGATGGCCCCCATGACCCGCTGCCGGGCCTTGGGCAATGTTCCCAACGATTTGGTGGCAGAATACTACGCCCAGCGGTCCACCGCCGGATTGATTGTCACGGAAGGTACTTCGCCCTCGCCCAACGGCCTTGGCTATGCCCGTATCCCTGGCATTTTCAGCGAGGCACAAGTAGAAGGCTGGAAGAAAACCACCGAGGCCGTCCATGAAAAAGGCAGCAAGATTTTCCTGCAAATCATGCACACGGGCCGGGTGGCGCATTCCGCCAATTTGCCAGCAGGCGCAAGGATTCTCGCCCCATCTGCCGTAGTCGCCGAGGGCGATATGTGGACGGACACGCAGGGCATGCAAAAGAACGAAATGCCAGCGGCCATGACTGCCGAGGAGGTGCAAACGGCCATCCAAGAGTACGTGCAGGCCGCCAAAAACGCCATCGCCGCAGGCTTCGACGGCGTGGAAATCCACTCCGCCAACGGCTACCTGCCCAACCAGTTCCTGAACCCGACTTCCAACCTCCGCACGGACGAATACGGCGGCAGCATCGAAAACCGCAGCCGCTTCGTGCTGGAAATCACGCAGGGCATCGCCGATGCCATCGGCAAGGAAAAGACGGGCATCCGCTTTTCGCCCTACAACCCCTACAACGGCATGGGCCCCGACCCCGATACTTTTGCCACTTTCGATTATCTTTCCAAGGAGATGGATAAAATGGGCATATTGTATATCCATTTATTGGATTATGCTTCACGGCTCAGTGAGGAAGGCGTTAAATTAATAGCGAAAATAAGGGAGAATTTCAGCGGCATCTGCATCCTGAACGCAGGCTATACCAAAGAGCGGGCTGCCTATGGACTCGACACCGAAAAGGCGGATATGATTGCGTTTGGCTCGCTGTTTATTTCCAATCCTGACCTGCCTTATAGGTTGGAAAACGACAAGGAATTGGCTGCGCCAAACCCCGCTACGTTCTATATGGCCGATGCGGTGGGATATACGGATTATCCGGCTTATGCGGGGTAAATTTGGGTTAAATGATAAAGGGAGGGCTGCCGGGAGGTGGCCCTTTTTTTTTGTGCAATTATGTCAGCTTCCCTCTTGAAACGCCACCGCTGTACAGGATTCCTCAATTCGTCAATGTTTTATCAAGGCCTTGCTTTCGCTTTTATCATTTGAAATCAAAGTTGCGATATAAACACCGGGGGTCAATTGACCGAGTTCTATCAGACAGGGTTGGCAAGATTGGGATAGAGCTTGTTCAAAAACAATCCTTCCAGTCAAGTCCTTAAGTATGAGCATTGCCGGATAGTCCAGCAACCCCTCAACTATTAAATTGACAACTTCGCTGGCGGGGTTTGGCTGTAGCCAAAACAGGGACAAGTTGGCGGGCTGTTCTCCAACATTATCAATTGGAAATTCCTCCACCAATTGATTCATAGTGGTGTTGGTGACTATCGGAGGGTTGCTATCAAAATAAATAAAGGCGGTATTCTCAATCTGCACGGGTTCTGGCAGGCCCGATTTTGCCCGAACGGAATACTGTACAAATCCATGACTGGCTGGTTCGTTGGTGGTGGAGTCCGGCAGCAGGATGTTTTCAAAAAGAAAACGAATCTCCCCGTTTTCACCAATGAAAGTGGCCATGCTGTGGCTGGTTTGTAGTACCCTAAAGCTTGTCAAGTCTAAATCGGCATCAAAGGTGTCCCGCAGCTCCACCATGAAAGCTGTATCGTTTCCGGTATTTTGAAAACGAATCGTGAACAAAAGTTCGTTACGGAGCAGCGAAAGGCTATCCATGACCGGGCCAGCAGAAAGACCCATTTTATCGTTTGGGTCATAAGCACATCGCACTGGCTGTGAGAAGGAAACACTGTCGTCGGGAAGCGGTTGAGTGTTTGGATAATACCATGCTTTCCAATCTATGGGTTGATCAAGGGAAAGCACGCCAGGTATGTGCGTTTGCACTTTGAATTGAGCCAATGAAAAAGGGAGAACGCCAGTAACATCGGCATAAAACTCCCCAGTGTTCGAATCAAATTGCAGCAACGGTTCCGAGGCCAAGAGCGGGGTCAATTGGCTTGGCAAAAGGTTGATGCGGCCATTCAAAGTAGTCGTTCCGGTATTCCTAAACCCAAGGTAATAGTTGGCATCCCGGTCGCACCTTGCGATGTCCCCGGTCAGGTATAGTTCCGATGCTTCGAACAGGGTATCGGGTACGAGCCGTATATCTGCATTGGTGATAGAAATCGTATCCAACACGACCGACAGGTTGCCACTGCCGTTTTCGGGCGACCAATTGGGGATTGGGGCCATTGCCACTTCATAAGTTCCTTCAAGCAAATTCAAGCCATATTTGCCCGTTTCATTGGTCAATAGTTGGATGCTGTCTGGCAGGATGAAGACTCGCTGCTGTGCCACGGGGGCATCCAGCCCGGGGGTGTATTGGCCATCGCTGTCCGCATCGAAATAGACACGTCCTTCCAACCTATATACCTCAACGCCGCCCAAAGTCCTTATGCCGTCTTCGTTGTAAACCGCCAAGCCGTTTGCCGTCGAAATCCAAAGGTTGTCGTACTGGTCTATGGTCAAGTGATATACTTGCTTGGAGGGTAGGCGCTCGCTATGATTTGTCCATTGCAAGCCATC
>JADLHE010000606.1 GCA_020848965.1 Saprospiraceae bacterium | reverse complement strand
GAGCAGGTAACTGTCTATGCAGAAACCCCCGGCCTCCGCACCATCGAGCTGCGCACCGAAAGCGGAGATTTGTTGGAAAGCTATTCTTACGATGTGCAGGCAGGCAAGAACGACATCCCGCTCAATTTCCAAGTGCCGACGCCCGGACTGTACCGCCTGTTGACCAATTCGGACCAAAACCAAGCGACTTTAAACACCCTCAGCCCGCAGCTCTACCGCAGCAACCAAGGCGTGAGCTACCCCTACGAGCAAGCAGGTTTTATGTCCATCACAGGGAGCGACCTTGGCGCTGGGTTTTACTATTATTTCTACGATTGGAAGGTTGCCAGCATCCCCACCGCCTGCCCAAGCGAACGGGTGCAGGTAATTGTAACGGTATTGCCAAGCGGCACTGGCGAGGCACAGCCATTTGGCCATTTGGCCGTTTCGCCAAACCCATCGGCGGGACAGTTCGTACTTGAATTGGAGGCGATGGAAAGCGGCAATGCCAATATCAATGTGACTGATGTAACTGGTCAGCTAGTTTTCGCTGAAAAATTCGAGGCAATGGCCCATGTTGCGCAGCGGCGCAATATTGACCTGACGGCAATGCCAGCGGGCATTTACTTCCTGAAAATCACAAGCGGGGAGCGGAGTGGTGTTGCGAAACTGGTGATTGAATAAAGGAAACACCCATTTTTTGATTTAAGATATAAGATAGACGATTTAAGATTTCAATGCTTGCGTACCGTGCGGAGCAATCTAAAATCTGAAGTCTGAAATCTTATATCTTAAATCAAAATACCAGAACAGAATGCCCCACACTACCCCTTCCTAATCAGCACCACCGCCGTCAAAATCCCCACGATGGCAAGTACGTGCCCCCACCCGAACGGCTCCCCATCGAGCAGGCCCCAAGCCACGGCAACAATGGGCATGGTGTAGGTGGTGGAACTAGCAAAAATGGCCGAATTTTCCTTGATAAGTTTATAAAACAGCACCTGCGCCACGGCCGTGCTCATAATGCCCAAGCCAATCAGGGCAGCCAAAGGCAACCAATTTTCATGGGAAAAATTGTAATGCTCATGCCGGGGCAAAAACACGAAGAAAAAGGAAAGCAAACCACCCAAGGAAACCGAAACCGTTGAGATGGTGAAGGAATGCACCTCATTCAGGTGGTTTTTCACGAGGTTGATGTTCAGGCCATAGCAAACGGTGGCAATGACGATTAAACCTGCATAAGGGTTCAGGGTGAGTGACGAATCGGAACGCTCGATGACCAATAGCACAGCACTGGCCAAGCCAAGCAGCAGCCCGCCAATTTGGGTGGCTTTGTGATTGGTTTTATATAAAATGGCAGCAAAAACAAAGGTAAAAACGGGTGTCAGCGCATTTAGGATGCCTGCCACGGCACTCTGTACATGCTGTTGCGCCAAGCAAAATAAAAACGCCGGGATGAACATGCCCACAAGCGTGATGAGCACCATGAACGGCCAACGATCCCTAGGCACTTTGCCCATCTGGTAAATGCCGGGCAGCAAGAACACCGCCCCTGCGGCCATCAGCCGGATGCTGGCCGCCTCCACGAAGCCAAAGCCCGTCAAACCTTTTTTGATGAGGATGAAACTGCTACCCCAAATCAGGGAAAGCACGACAAGGATGAGCCATTTGTTGAGGCCTGGGTTTTTAGTCATTGGTCATTTTTCGTCATAGCGCATTGATGCAGCCGCCTCAACCCCGCTTATAATTCAATACATAATCCGGCACGGGAATGCCTTTCACGCCTTCCTCGTCCGCCTCTGGTGCTTGAGGCACTTGCTTCAATGGCAAAACGCCCGCCCAAACCTCCAAACCCATGTTTTCGGGGTCGTCGCTCACGCCATGCGACCGGAACTTGACCGACCATTCCTCCACTTCCACAGCAATGAACATGGTCTTTTTCATATCGCTTTTGGTGGGCTTGCCGGCTTCCTCCCAGCGGCCGGGGATGACATGCTCGGTGAATCGCTCCGCCGCCAACCACCGCTCCTCGTCGCTTTCCACGAGGCGGGTTTTGCCGAAGGCAACCACTGAACGGTAGTTCATCGAATGGTCGAAAACGGTGCGGGCGAGCACCAGCCCATCCAGCAACGTGACGGCCACGCAGACCGGGATGCCCTTGGCCATTTGCATGAAAAAATGGCTGCCCACCGAGCCGTGGAGGTAAAGCACATCGTCCACCCGGCAGTAGCCCGTTGGGATGATAAACGGCTGATTTTCAACCACAAAGGAAACATGACAGACCAAGCCCTCGTCCAAGATGGCGTTGCGTTGTGCCGGGTCGAAATCGTAGCGCTTGGGGTAGTAGCGGCTGCCTTGGGTACGGGATGATTTTTTCATTTCGGAATTCGGATTGCGGATTGCAGATTGGGGGCAGGGATAACTATTTCTGCCCTACCCTGATTTAAGGACTTTAGTGCCAAAACGCCATTGCAAACTTCAAATGCCAAGCGATAAGCCCATTCCACCGAAGGTGGAAAAACAACAAAAAATCATATTGAATCAGCGTCTTTCTGCGTCAAGAAAATATGTTAAAAACTGCGTCAAAACTGGCACCCAACCCTATTGCAGGAGCGGCAGATACCGCTCATTAATGACCCCCAAATGGTGGCGTTGATGGCCCACCATTATGTACCCAACGGCAATCACAGGCAGTTCGAATTTGAACATGGTGCCCGTCCGGCGTAGGGCTGCCTCATCGAAGGTGCTGAAAAGGGCGATACTGCACTGGCGCACGAGTCGGAGTTCCGCAATCACTTCTTCCAAGGTGCGAGAATTTGCGCCTGCGTTGACCGCATAGATATTCTCGTCGAAGCCAGGCAAGGCTGGGGTATCACCACGTCCCACGCTCAAGGCACGGTAGCAGAAGACCCGCTCACAGTCGGTGATGTGCTGGATGATGTCCCGCACCGTCCATTTGCCGGGGGCATAGACTTGGTCGCCGAGACGGCGAAGGGTGTCCAAATCGAGCGCATCCAACTCAGCGAGGCTCTGCTGGAGCGCTACCTCCAGTTCTATGTCTTCCACCTTGTTGATATAGGTATCGAAATAAGTAGGCTGGCGAGGTACGTCTGATTTTTTCATGCTGTGCTGATTAGTTTGCTTCGCAAAAATAGCGAGATATTGGACTATCGAAAGCGGCCGGTTTTTTGAAAGCTGGTAGTCCAATATCACCGCACGGGCGAGTAATCCGTTGGCCACATATAAATGGATTCGATGGAACTGGTGAGCGAGCCGCCGCCCTTCACTTCGGATGCTTTTCTCGTCGCTATCCATTCGGGGTCTTGCCTGAATTGGTCGAAAGCTGCCTTACCCCCTGCCTCGCTGGGGTGCGTGAGGAAGTAGATGAGGGTATTGTCGGCCCCTTGCTCGGCATCGGTGGGCGTCCAGTAGATTTTATTGACCATGCCATAGCGGGCAAAGCGATGCACGGTGAAGGTCCGAAAGCGTTCGAGCAAATTGGTGAGGTTGTTTGGGGTGCAATGGTAGATGCGCAGTTCCCAAACCCCGCTGTTCAGGCTGGAAGCAAAATTATCGGGTGAAAAATCGGTCGTTTTCATGAAAACGCTCTCCACTTTGGCAACGATGGGGCCATTGACCTCACTTGCCTTTGCCACCCGCTGCCAAGTGGTATCTGCTGAAAAAGCGGCCCAAGAAGCCTTCGCCGCCTCCCGATTGGGGTACGAGAGCACGTAATAGAGCTTCTCGTCGGGGTTGTCCAAAGGCGTCCAGTAGCCGACATTGGTCATGCCGTGCTTTTCGAACAGCTTCATGGTGTGGTTTCGGAAGCGGCGGTTGAGGTCGTTGAGTTTGCCTTTGTGGCAATGGTAGATGCGGAGTTCATAGACCCGGCCATCGCTATTTTGGCCCACGGCCAAGTTGGTGAAAACCAAGGTGGCAAATAATGCCAATGCGAGGGTGGTGAATTTCATGCGTTGCTTTTTGGGCAAATGTAAGGGGATTTACGATTGATGAATGACGATTTACGATTGGTAGAGCAGCCCTTTCGTAAATGAACGCCCCCCCAATCGTAAATCCCAAATCGTCAATCGTCAATCCTTCCGCTTGCCGACCATCTCCGTAAAGCTCTTGGCGGCGTTGGAAAACTCGGCGGGCATCATGATGATGGTCGTGGTGTTGTTGTCAATGCCGATTTCGGAGAGCATCTGCATCCGGCGGAGTTCGAGGGAATAGGGGCTGGATTCCATTTCCTTGGCGCCTTGGGTGAGCTTGATGGAGGCTTCGAGTTCTGCCTCAGCCTTTACAATCCTGGCTCGTTTTTCCCGGATGGCCTCGGCTTCACGGGCCATGGCCCGCTGCATGCCTTCTGGGATTTCAACGTCCTTCATTTCCACCATTTCAATCTTGATGCCCCAAGGTTCGGTGGATGAATCCACGATTTTCTGGAGCGTGGTATTGATGGACTCCCGCTCTCGCAGCACTTCGTCGAGGCTGTGCTGGCCGATGATATTGCGCAGCGCCGTCACCGAAAACTGGTAAACGGCCATGTTGTAATTGGCCACTTTGATGATGGCATCCTCCGGGTTGACGATTTTGAACCAAAGCACGGCGTTCACCTTGATGGTCACGCTGTCCTTGGTGATGGTTTCCTGCTGCTCCAAGTCCACGGTCCTGGTGCGCATGTCCACTTTCTGCTGCGACTCGATGAGGGGAATAAGCCAGTAAATGCCGGGGCCTTTGATGCCCTGAAAACGACCCAAACGGAACACGACCGCCCGTTGGTACTCTTGTGCGATGCGAATACCGGAGAGCAATAGAACGACGACAAAAACAAGGATTGGCAAGGTGTACATGACTGAAAAATTGGTTGCGAGCGGCGAGTGGTGAGTTGCCCTTCCTGCGGCAGGCAGGGAGCTTCGGGTCGTGGAAGTGGCCCGAGATAGGTAGCCCAAGACTTGTTGCCCAGTGCTTTAATTGATATTGGCTTCGGTAAAATGTTTTTGACAATCTCCGAAACACGGGACAAACCTATCCCCCTGCACGCCGCATTTCCGAATATTCTCGACGAAGGAATTCAATTCAGCTTTGGTTGGCTCGCTTTCATGTACGAATGCCATCCGTCAGCGTCTTACCGAATAGAATAGTTCATCGAAGAACTCCCCGTTCTTGAACAGCGTCTTTTCAAACCTGCCCTCGAACTGGAAGCCCGCCTTTTCGAGCACCCGTTGCGAAGCAATATTCGTCCCGAAAGGCCGGGCGAAAACACGGGTGATGTCATAGGTTTCAAAAGCAAAGTCGAGCATTTGACGGACAGCCTTGGTGGCGATGCCGTGCCCCCAAAATGGCTCGCCCAGCCAGTAGCCCAGTTCGGCGTTCTTGCATTGGATGTCGCCCTGCGGATGGATGCCGATGCCGCCTACCGCCTCGCCGTTCACCTCGATGGCGAAGATGTGGATGGGGTCATCTTTTGTTGCGAAAGCAATAAAGTTCTTGCCGGCCTCTTCAGTGTAGGGATGCGGAAAGGCGTTGGTCATGTTCTTGGCGATGTTGGGGTTGTTGGCGTACTTGACGAGGCTGGACAGGTCGGCCTCGTTCCAAGGTCTGAGTTTGAAATCCATGTGCGGTATTTTTAGGTAAAGGAACTTCGACCGGAACGAAATCATTCCAAAGATTTGTCATTTTTTCCCCTTGTCTAATAGCTTTTTTGCCTGTCGGTCAAAATCCGACTCGTATTGGTGGTCTTGAACCAACCGAAATTTTTCGTATTCCTGTTCAGCCAAAGTCTTGGCAATATCGGCAGACACCTTCCCAGCATTGTTCAATACTTCGTACTGACTTCCCGACTTCCTTCAGTTTGAACTATTCGAAATTTTCGAATAGTTGAAAGTTCGTTTAGCTCCTCAGTTTTATAAATTTCTTTTAAGTGATAATTGATGGTCTGTACTTCCACCCCAAACAATTCCGCCATTTTCTTTTGGCTGAGCCAAAAGGTCTCGCCTTCGTACAGCACCTCCACCTTCACCGCCCCATCGGGCGCTGTGTAGAGTAAAATGTCGTTGAATTGTGGTGATGGTTCTTGCATGGCAGTTTTAGATGTTTCAAGATAATAAACACAAATGTGAGTAAATTCAAACCAATCCTTTGGGCTGAAAAGCGGATTTTTTCATCAAATAACTTACTGCACAAACCGTCGCCCAACTCCTAAGTTGACCTACTTGACAAAAGTCACATTTCGCCCTGCGCAAAGTCAACGCCCTTCCTTTCATGGTAAAATAGCTTGCACCCGAATTGGTAATACAAAACAACTGACCATGCAAGCAATAACTCCACAGTCATTATTCGCCGATGCCGACCAACTTCTGATGGTCGCCGATGAGGAACTCAACCGGGCCGAAGAGGATGCCGTGACGCACCTCATCTGCCACAATTCCCGCCAATCCATCGCCAACTACCTGACGGGCTATCTGATGGAAAAGGGCCAGCATGTGCCCTACCCCGCCACCTTGGATGGGCTACTGGAAAGATGTAAGGCCGTTGATGGCCGATTTTCGGAAATTGATTTCTCGCCTGTCCAGTGCCGCTTCGACCGAGATGCGACCACGGAGTTTTGCCTCGACTTCGAGGAGGTAGGCCAGTGCTTCCGCATTGCGCAGCAAGCACAGGCGCTGGTGAAGTCATCGTAGCAAACCAACTTTAACCTCCGCAATCGGCCTTGGCTGATAACACGTCAAGGCCGATTTTTTATGGACGGACGAAAGCAGGCTTAAATGTGAATGATGATATTTTTTTTGATTTAAGATATAAGATGTATGATTTAAGATATAAGATTTGGGAGTGACGGGCAAATTCAAAAATGCTTGGTTTTGGTCGCAAATTGCAACTCGAAAATCCCAAAATCGCCAATTAAATCTAAAATCTTATATCGTCTATCTTATATCAATTAAAGAACCCTGCCAATAAGCCACCACTTTTCAGCTAAATAAAGTTGCCATGTTCAACTTATCTTTCAAAAAAGAAGCAAAGAAGGAATTCAAATACCCCGGCGTCCGGGTAGCCATGGATGGCAACACCGCCGCCATCATGTGCGAGCGGGAAAGCTCCGACGCAGCGGGTGCCTACCCCATCACGCCGTCCACGCAGATGGGCGAATACTGGGCGGAAGAGGCCGCCAAGGGACACCTCAATATTTCTGACCGACCACTCATTTTCATAGAACCAGAAGGCGAACACGCAGCGGCAGCAGTGACCGCAGGCCTGTCCATGACGGGCCTGCGGGCGGCCAATTTCTCCTCTGGCCAGGGCATCGCCTATATGCACGAGTCGCTGTACGCTGCCGTCGGCAAGCGGCTGACCTACGTGCTGAACATCGGCGCAAGGGCCATCACCAAGAGCACCTTGAACGTCCATGCTGGCCACGACGACTACCACGCCATTGACGACACGGGCTTCTTCCAGCTCTTCGCCAGCAAGGCGCAGCACGTAGCAGACTTGAATGTCATCGCCCACCGCATTGCCGAACTTTCGCTGACGCCGGGGGCCATTGCTCAGGACGGTTTTTTGACCACCCACTTGATTGAAACGCTGCTGCTGCCGGAGCGGGAACTCATCCGTGAGTACCTGGGTCTCCCCGAAGACATTATCGAAACGCCGACCCCGGCACAGCGCATCATCTATGGCGACACCCGCCGCCGCATCCCCGAAATTTGGGACGTGGACAACCCCATGATGGCGGGCATCGTGCAGAACCAGGACTCGTATATGCAGAGTGTTGCAGCGCAACGGCCTTTCTTTTTTGACCATATAAAAGAGCTGACAGACCAGGCTTTCGAGGAGTTTTACCAACTGACCGGGCGCCGCTATGAGCGGGTGATGACCTACCGTGCCGACGATGCCGATTACCTCATCCTTGGCCAGGGCAGCTTGATTCCGTACGCCCATGCCGTGGTGGATTACCTTCGGAAAACGAGAGGCATCAAAGTTGGCGTGGTGGATTTGGTCATGTTCCGCCCCTTCCCTGGCGACCTGTTAGGTAAGGTGCTCAAGGGTAAAAAAGGCGTCACCATCCTCGAAAGGCTCGACCAGCCGCTGGCAGAAGACCTGCCCATTGCGAGGGAAACCCGTGCCGTGCTGACGAAATGCCTCGAAAACGGGGGCAGCAAAAAGCACAAACCTTATCCCGAACTGGAAAGCTACAATGCCTCCGACATGCCTGCCGTGTATTCGGGCAGCTTCGGCATGGGCAGCCGTGACCTCCAGCCAGAGGGCATCATTGGGGCCGTGGAGAACATGTTGCCGGATGGCAAACACAAGAAGATTTTCTACCTCTCCATTGACTTCATTCGGGATGCGCCGCACTCGCCCAAGCAAAGGGGCTATCAAGAGACCATTCAAGATGCCTACCCGAACATCAAGGACCTCTCGGTGCGAGGCTCGGAGAACCCGAACCTGATGCCGGAGGGTGCCATCACCGTGCGCTTCCACTCCGTGGGTGGCTGGGGCGCCGTGACGACCGGTAAGAACCTCGCCATGACGCTGTACGACCTGCTCGGCTACGACATCAAGGCGAACCCGAAATACGGCTCGGAGAAGAAAGGCCAACCGACCACCTACTACCTTGCGGCAGCACCAGAACCCATCCGCATCAATTGCGAGTACTTCTTCGTGGACGTGGTGCTCTCGCCCGACCCCAATGTTTTCAAGCATACAAACGCCTTGGCGGGCTTGAAAAAAGGCGGCGTTTTCATCATCCAAAGCGATAAAACGAAGCCGGAAGAGGTCTGGGCTGACATTCCAAAGCCTTACCAACGGGTCATCATTGACAACGACATCCACGTTTTTTACATAGATGGTTTCAAAATCGCAAGGGAAGAGGCCACTGACCCAGAACTGCAACTCAGGATGCAGGGCATCGCCTTCCAAGGGGCGTTTTTCGAGGCTTCGCCATTGATGGAAAAGGCCGGTCTGACGCATGAAACATTGCTGAAAGCCATTGAAGAGCAGTTGCTACACAAGTTCGGCGGGAAAGGCCAACGGGTCGTGGACGACAATATGCGGGTGGTGCGCCGTGGCTTCGACGAGGTGCATGAAATCAAGAACAAGGTATTATTGAGCGAAGCGCCGGAAAAAGCAACTGGTGAGGCGGCTTTGGCCATCCCATCCATGATGAAAAGCCTGCCCGTGAGCCAGTCCGGCCTGAGCGACATCCATCGTTTTTGGGAGCAAACGGGCAACTTCTACCAACGGGGCATGGGCAACGACAATATCACCGACCCGTTCATCGGACTGAGCGTCATGCCTGCCGTAACGTCCATTTTCCGGGACATGACGGGCATCCGCTTCGAGCACCCCGAATGGATTCCGAACAACTGCACGGCCTGCGGCAACTGCTACACGGCCTGCCCCGACACAGCCATCCCCGGCCTCGTCAGCGACCTCTCGGACGTGCTCGAAACCGTGGTGAAACGGGTGAAAAAGTACCACGACAAGCTGGAATACCTGCCCAAGACCGTCCGCCAAATGGAGGGCAAAATCCGCAGCCTTTTCAACGAAAACCGCAACAACGGCGCTACCGTACACGACCTCATCCTCGATGCCGTGGACATCACGGTACGGGAAAGCGGCAACACCAACGGCTTGGCGCAGGAGATGGGCTGGTTCAGGGAGGAACTGGGCGATTTCAAATTTGCCCTCACCCGCCCGTACTTCGATGTTTTGGAGAAAAACTCGCCGAACAGCGGCGGCCTTTTCAGCATCACCATCAACCCGACGACCTGCAAGGGCTGTATGGAATGCGTGGAAGTTTGCCACGACAACGCTCTGAAGGTGGTCACACAAACCGAGTCATCGGTGAATCGGATGCGCAAGGAATGGGACTTCTGGACCGACCTTCCAAACACTCCCGCCAAGTTCAACCGCATTGACAGCTTGGAGGAGAAAATCGGGCCGCTGGAGACGATTTTACTGAACAAGGACGCCTATCAGCTTTTCGCCTCCGGCGATGGTGCTTGCCTCGGTTGTTCCGAAAAATCGGTCATCCACCTCTTCACGGCCACCGTGGAATCGCTCATGCAGCCCCGCATCAACAAGCACGTGGCCTATTTGGATGAGTTGATTGGCAATTTGGAAAAGCATATCCAAATGAAGCTCATCAGCACCGTGGACGTGACGGACACGGATACCTTGGCCAAAATCGTTGCGGAAAGCAAAGAACACGACCTGACCATGACCGACATCAGCCGCAGGCTGGAAACGGCGCATGGCAGTGAGCCGATTGACCAAGATTGGCTGAGGGAAGTGACACAGCTTTTAGCGAAGCTGAAAAAACTCCGCTGGAAATACACGGACGGCACGACGGGCCGTGGCCGCTCCAATATGGGCATGTGCAATTCTACGGGCTGCACCTCGGTTTGGGGCAGCACCTGGCCGTACAACCCCTACCCGTTCCCTTGGACGAACCACTTGTTCCAAGATTCACCTTCCATTGCAATGGGCATTTTTGAAGGCCACATGGCCAAGATGGCCGATGGCTTCCGAACCATCCGCAAGGCGGAATTGATGATGAAAGGCACTTATAAACCAGAAGAACACGACGATTTTTTCACCTATTTCAACTGGGGCCAGTTCTCCGATGAAGAATGGTTGCTCTGCCCACCCGTGGTGGCAGTCGGCGGCGACGGGGCGATGTACGACATCGGCTTCCAG
>JADLHE010000605.1 GCA_020848965.1 Saprospiraceae bacterium | reverse complement strand
TCCACCCCACAACGGCGAGCCTGCCACCTACGTGACTGGCGGCGCCAGCAACAACGGCGCCGTGATTTACGAGTGGTTTTGCAAGCAATTTTTTGGGCTTTCCCCCTCGGCTAAGGGCATGGAGCGGCACCGCATTGAGATGCAAAAAATACCGATGGGTTGCGAGGGCCTTCGCTTCCGGCCCCACCTGCTCGGCGAGCGTGCCCCGCTTTGGGATGCGGCTGCCACAGGCAGTTTTTCGGGAATACGGCCCTACCATACCTTGGCGCATTTCCACAGGGCCGTTCTGGAGGGCATCTTATTGAATATGAAGCAAATAGGCGATGTGCTGGAAGCGGTTGCAGGCCCATTCCATACCATCCATGCGAATGGCGGTTTTACCAAAATGCCGTTTTGGGTGGCGATGGCAGGTGAGATTTTCGGAAAACGAATAGTGGTGTCGGAAAACGAGGGCGGCCCAGCGCTTGGAGCTGTTTTATTAATGACTAATGATAAATGATGAATGTGCGGCAGCTTTATTCATCATTTATCATTCATCATTCATCATTACTTAAAATGCTTCAACATAATCACCTCCTGCTCCGTCAAATGCCGGAAGTGTCCACGCCCGATGTCCTTTTTTGTTAGGCCCGCATAATAAGTGCGGTCGAGTTTGACCACCTCATAGCCCAAATGCTCAAAAATGCGGCGAACGATGCGGTTTTTGCCAATATGCAGCCCAATTTCCAGTTCGTCTTTGGTTCCTTCAACATAGTGTAGGCTGTCCACCTCGGCAATGCCGTCTTCCAATTTTAGCCCTTTTTGCACTTTTTCAAAATCCATCTTTCGGAACGGCTTGTCGAGCACCACATGATAGACCTTCTGCACTTTATGGCTGGGGTGTGCCAATTTTTCGGCAAGGTCGCCATCGTTGGTGAGCAGCAGCAGGCCAGAGGTATTGCGGTCGAGGCGGCCTACGGGGAAAATGCGCTCCTCCACCTTATTATGGATGAGGTCGAGTACCGTGCGGCGGCCCCTTTCATCGCTAGCCGTGGTGATGACGTCCTTTGGCTTGTTCATCAAAATATACACTTTTCGGGCCTCCAACCGCACCACTTGGCCCCGGTAGCGCACCTCGTCTTGCGGCTGAACCGGGTAGCTTGGATTTGGCTCCACTTCACCGTTCACCGTCACTAGCCCCTGCTTCACGTACTCTGCCGATTGCCGCCTTGCGGCGATGCCGCAATGTGCGAGGAACTTGTTCAAACGCATCGGCTCGTCCATTTTGACGGGCTTGCCTGATTTTGATGGTCCTTTTGTGGCAACGCTTGGCCTTGGTTTGGTGAAACGTTTGCCCGGTTCGGGGCGCTCTGGGCGTTCGTCGTCCCTTCTGGTAAAACGGCGTTCGCCACCACTGGCTGGGCGCTCATTTCTTTCATCCAAAGGCCGATTTTTCCGCTCTCCGATAGGTTCCCTTTTCGGCGCAGCGCTTCGGCTTGGCCGCTCCGTAAAATCATCCCTGAGAGGGGCGGGCCTCCGGCTTGGCCGCTCCGCAAAATCTTCCCGCCTTGCAGCAGGCTTGCGTTCAAAGCGTTCGGCCTTTTCCTCTTTGTTTTGTTTTTGCGATTTACGGAAACTGCGCTCGTCTTCCTCCGCCGATGGTCTTGGTTTTTCTGGCTTCGCAAAGGGTGCCCAAAACGGGGTCTTTGGCTCCGATTTTTTCTTCGCTGCGGGTTTGGATGCAGCCCTTGGGCTGGTTGCTTTCTTCGCAACTGCCTTTTTCGGAGCACCCTCCTTTTTCGGGGCCGACGCTCGTTTTGGCGCAGCCGATTGACGTTTGGGCTTCTTATCTTCCATGATGATGCTGGTTTTTTGAGGAATTTATTCGTTAGTTGGCGGAGGCGTTGGCTTGCTGTCCGGGCTTGCCGCTCCTCCATCTCCTCGGTTTCCGCCTCGGTTGCGGTTTCGTCCGCCCCGGTTGCGGCGCTTTTTCTTTGGGCCGCCTTCGGCAATGGGCGAACCACCTTCGGCCTGTCCATTTGGTGCAGACTGCTGGCTGCGTGGCTGCTGTGCTGGTGCAACTGGGTCGGAGCCATTTGTTTGGCCGCCTTGCTGCCTTTGGCCGGCTGGCCGATCGCCATTCGACCTTCCACCTTGGTACCTATTGCCTTGGGGGCGGTTATCGCCACGGCCCTTGCCGCCACGACCTCGGCTGCCACGTCTTTGTCGGCCATCGTCTTCTCCCTCAGCAGCTTGGAATCCTTCGGGCAATGGCATTACGGGCACCCTGATGTCCATCAGTTTTTCAATGCGCTCAAATTTCTTGCGCCCCATCTTGCTCACCAGCGTGAACGCCTCGCCCGTAGCGTCGGCACGGGCGGTGCGGCCAATGCGGTGCACATAATCTTCTGGGTCGCCGGGCACGTCGAAATTGATGACCACTTCAATGCCCTTGATGTCTATTCCCCTTGAAAGCACGTCGGTGGCGACCAAGATGGGCACACTGGCGTTCTTGAAGGTGAGCAGCGTGTCTTCCCGCTGCTTTTGCTCTAGGTCGGAATGGATGTCAGCTGACCTGAACCCCTTGTTTTTCAGGTGGTTGTTCAGCTCTTTGACGGCCCTTTTGGTGCCTGCAAAAATCAGGATGCGGCGGTCGGGTGACTCTTGGCGCAGCAAATGCTCAACGAGCTTGTTCTTTTTCTCGTCTTCCACAAAGAATACGCCCTGCGTGATGCCCGATGCGGGCTTTGAGATGGCGATGCTGATTTCCAGCGGGTTGCGCAGCAGGCTCTGCGAAAATTTGCGGATTTCGGGCGGCATGGTTGCCGAAAAAAGGAAGGTCTGCCGAGCCCGTGGAATCTTGTTGACGATGGTCATGATGTCCTGCACGAAGCCCATGTCCAACATGCGGTCTGCCTCGTCGAGCACCAAGTGACGGACGGTGTTCAAGTTCACGTAGCCCATTTGGAGGTGCGCCAAGAAGCGGCCCGGCGTTGCCACCACTACGTCCACACCTTTTTTCAGCGCCCGCATTTCCAGTTCCATGCTTTGGCCATCACGGCCACCATAGATGGCCACGGAGCTAACATTGGTGAAATAAGAAAAACCCTCCAATTGTTGGTCAACCTGAATGGCCAGCTCACGGGTTGGTTCCAGAATCACGGTGTCAATGCCGTCAATGGGGTCTTCTATGAGTCGGTTGAGGATGGGGAGAAGGAATGCGGCGGTTTTGCCGGTACCTGTCTGAGCACAAGCGAGTACGTCCTGCCCGTTCAACAAGGCTGGAATGGCTTGCTCCTGAATGGGTGTGGCTGTTTCAAATCCCATGGCGTCCAATCCTTCCAACAGCGTGGCCGCCAGGCCTAATTCATCAAATTTCAATTTTCAACTATTTAAAATGAAAAGTCCCTGTCAAAAAAAACTGCTTTTCTGAAAAGTGGTGCAAAATTCTGGTTTTTCTGGGGCAATTTCGAACATTATATTTTGCCAAAAGGCAAACACTAGAACGGAATATCCTCATCGTCGTTCATCTTGGAGGGCACGGTCATCACCTTCGCTGGTTCAAACGGCGATGCAAATGGGTCACTCGAAGGGAAGCTGTCGAAATTGGTCTCCTCCAAATCGCCGAACTTGGCGTACTGGTCGGTGAACCGCAGCTTGACGGTATCCAAGGCACCGTTACGGTGCTTCGCAATGATAATCTCCGCAATGCCCTTGAGCGATTGGCCCGTTTCATCTTCCAAAATCTGATAGTATTCGGGGCGGTAGATAAAGGTCACAATGTCTGCATCCTGCTCGATGGCACCGGATTCCCTCAAGTCCGAGAGCTGTGGCCGCTTGTTGCCACCCCTTGTTTCCACAGCCCGGCTGAGCTGCGAAAGCGCTATCACGGGTACGTTCAGTTCTTTGGCCATTGCCTTTAGCGCCCTAGAAATGGATGAAATTTCCTGTTCCCGGTTGCCGCCATTGCTGGATTCCATGCCGCCGCTCATCAGCTGCAGGTAGTCAATGATGACCAACTGAATATCGTGCTGCATCTTCAAGCGGCGGCACTTGGCCCGTAGCTCGAAGATGTTGATGGCGGGGGTGTCGTCAATAAATATAGGTGCTTCGCTCAGGCGTTCAATGGTGGTGTGCAACTGTTGCCATTCGTAGTCTTCGAGTTTGCCGCTGCGCAATTTGCTACCCGAAATCTCCGCTTCCATCGAAATCAAACGTTGCACCAGCTGCGTGCTGGACATCTCCAAGGAGAACAGCGCCACGCCTTTGTTGAAATCCATGGCTGCGTTGCGAGCAAGGGCGAGGGTGTAGGAGGTTTTACCCATACCGGGGCGGGCCGCCACGATGATAAGGTCGCTGGGCTGCCAGCCGCTGGTGAGTCGGTCAAGGTTGGTGAAGCCAGTAGGCACGCCAGTTAGGCCGTCCTCTTTGTTTTTGAGTTCTTCGAGAATTTTCAGGGTCTTGCTCGCCAGCTCGCCCATGCTTTCATATTGGCGGCTGAGGTTGTTTTGGGTCACGTTGAAAAGCCCCTTTTCAGCATCATCCAGCAGGGTAAACACGTCGGTCGTGTCTTCGTAGGCATCCCGGATGATTTGGGTGGACACTTTTATCAATTCCCGTTGGATATGCTTCTGCGCCACGATGCGGGCGTGGTACTCGATATTGGCACTGGAACCGACCCTGTTGGTCATTTCAACGAGGTAATAACCGCCACCGATGCTGTCCAGGTCGCCCGATTTTTTCAGTTCTTCGGTGACGGTGAGCAGGTCAACGGGGTGCGATTTTTCAAAAAGCCGCAAAATCGCCCGGTAGATATGCTGGTGGGCATCGGTATAGAAGCTTTCTGGGCGCAGGATGTCCAAAATAATGGGCAGCGCATCCTTGTCGAGCATGAGCGCACCGAGCACCGCCTCCTCCAAAGGGATGGCCTGTGGTTGCACCTTTCCGAAAACGTAATCGGACAGTTCGCCCTCCTGCCTGCGCAGCTTGGACTTTATCTCGTTGTTTTTCTTTGCGGGATTGTTGTCAGCCATTTTTGTTTTTTGTTGACGGCAGTTCTCAGCAGTATGCTCAGGGTATTTAGAGGCACACAAAGCTACTAAGTTTTCTTCCAAAGGCAGGCATCATGTTTTCAAGTCGGCCTGTGGATGGGCTGGTGGTTGGACAAAAAATTTTGTTTGCAAAAAGATGACACAAATCGTTTTCGATTGCATGAAAAATATGACGGAGATTCACAGTGTTGATAATCAATGCTTTGAAACAAAAATATGGGGTGTTGTGGCATCATTTTTCAGTGGTAAATATTTTGCCATGATTGCAATGAATGCTATCAATGACATTCTTGGATTTTGATTTTTGTCTTACCTTGCCCCGCCATTGGAGAGTTTTGGCGGAGCGAAGTTTTCTATTTGCTCCAAATGATTCTAAGCTGGTTTATTTAGACAGAATTATGGACTTAGCCCGATTGATTGATGGAACGATTCTGAAGCCCGACACAACGCTTGCCGACGTGAAAAAGCTTTGCGATGAAGCGAAAACACATGGTTTTGCCGCAGTCTGTGTGCCTCCTTTTTTTGTAAAAGATGCCGTGAAGGCATTGGATGGCTCAGCCGTTAAAACCTGCACCGTGGTTGGTTTCCCAATGGGATATTCTGCCACGCCTGCCAAGGTCGAAGAAATCAAGAAAGCCATTGATGAAGGTGCAGTGGAACTGGATTGCGTCATCAACATTGCCGCTGTCAAAAGCAAGCAGTGGAACTACGTCAGGAATGAAATAGAGTCCATGTCCCTCGCCTGCCAAATGCGGGGAAAAGTAATAAAACTCATCATTGAAACTGGCCTGATAACGGATGCAGAGATGACAAAACTCTGCGAATTGGCCGCTGAAGTAAAGGTGGATTTTGTCAAAACGTCCACTGGCATAAACGGCAAAGGCGCTTCGGTGGAGATTATCGAAGCGCTTCGCAAAAAGTTGCCCAGTAATATCAAACTGAAAGCATCGGGTGGCATCCGTGACCGCAAATTTGCAGAACAACTTGTAGCTGCTGGTGCCGACCGTATCGGTACTTCCGTTGGCGCAGCTATTGTAAATAGTTGATTGACAGTTAAATACAACTGCTATGAAAAAAATACTCCTTTCCTTAGCCTGCTTCTTCGCCCTAGTGGCCATTTCCCAAGGCCAAGGCAATATCACCGAAAAAGTGGACCCAGCCATCACATCCTTGATGAAGCGCTACGTGGACTCCAACAAGAGCACGAAGACCATCGCTGGCTGGCGCATACAAATTATGGCCACCACCGACCGCCAACGGGTGGAGGATGCACTCAATAAATTCAAATCGCTATACCCCAATATCCACGCCGATTGGGTGCAGTCAAAACCTTATTATAAGCTAAGGGCAGGAGCCTTCACCACCAAAAAAGAGGCCATAGCAATGCACTACCAGCTAAAGGCCGACTATCCAACCGCCTACCCCGTACAGGACACGGAAATCAAACCGGAAGAACTCATTAAATAATGATGAATGATAAATGATGAATG
>JADLHE010000604.1 GCA_020848965.1 Saprospiraceae bacterium | reverse complement strand
GGGGTGCTGTCGAAACGCCGACATCAAGCGAGCCGGCAACTTTTGCATAAAGGCCAGAGCTCTCATCGCCAAGAACCAGCGAGGCTGCAATCCCGGCAGCGATTGAGAAGCCATTCAAAGGAGCCAAAGGGAAATCTGGGATGCCTTTTCCATCAAACATGAGGTAAGCCGTGCCTTTGGCAATACCTAAAATATCCGCAGATGCCTTGTTTCGAAGGCTACCGATGTAGAGGTGCCAATCTTCAATGTCATGGAAGCTGAAACGGGTATCAATCGGAACTTCCAGCTTGAGCAAATCCTTTATTTCATAATTGAAAATAAGGCCAATGGCAATATAGCCAACTTGGAAGTTTAAGTCCACCACCGCTAGAATACCAGCCGACTGCTCGGCGGGCTTGCCCGATGGCGGTCGAGGGATGAAAATCTGGGCTTTTACAAAAATCAAAATTCTAGGGCCAGGAAGCTCCAAGACCAGCATTCCTTTTAGGTTGAGTACAAATGCCCCTTCCATTGTTCCCAAAACAACGCCAACCCCAAAGCTCCATCTATCAGGAGCCGCTACCCACGTGCGCACGCCATCCACGGCTATCAAGTGCGGTTCGCCTTTGGCCTTGTTGTAAAACCAGTCAAGTGCTACCGGCAAATTGGCGTTAACCGGGGGTTCCTCCGCCCGTTTGTAATGCATTCCAAAAAGACCAAGCAGGCCGTACAATCCAAGCCCTGAATTGGCCAAAGGGATGGGTGCGGGAAACTCCACACCAAGACCAAGAAAGAATGCGGTTATACGCCGGTCTGCTTCGTGTAGGGTCTCCAAACCAACGGACGCCTGAATGCGCAGTTTGACGGGTACCAAGGTGATGTCAATTGCACCTGTAAACCCATTGTCCCTTATGTCGAGGTAGCCACTGCCCACGATGGTACCGGGTATGTTGACCGAAATACCAGTTGGTATGATGGTGGGCATGCCAACTGGCTCAATGGGGATTCGAACCCGCACGGAATCAATGGATACAATGCCCAAGTTGATGTTTAGGCCCAGGTCAAGTTCAAGGACAAGCGGGTTTTGTCGGGCTACCCTTACTGAATCCACCCTAAGTATTGGACCAAGTGGGCCTCCGATTTCCAGTGCACCGGGTTCGGCCAGGCCAAGGTCGAAACCCCGGCTGGTATCGAATACAGGTTGATAGGTGTTGGCATCCTGGAAGTTGAGCCTAAAGCCGAACCCACGGTAGCGCACCCGGATAGGTATCGGATTACCATTGGGGTCCCGTTTTGACCGAATGGTCAAAACGCCCAAATTGATGTCCACCTCAAAGTCAACCGCATAATCAAGCATGGCCGACATATCGTTGAAGCGTGCGGTCTCCTCGGTTTCATTGTCCGGCAACAGTTCTGTGGCGCTCAGTTCTATTCCAAACAAGGTAAATTTTTTGAACTTGAGCATTCCGGTGATGCCCAAGGTGGTCGCTATGCCTACTTCAACGCCGGCGATGATGGCGTTTTTGATGGCTTCGCTCCCAGATGCGTCCACTGCGCTGTCTATACTATCGTTTAGCAATGGTGCAAAAACCAGCAAACTACCCAGTGTATTGGCCAATGGAACAGGGTTGAAGGAGTCGAAGTGCACCCAACCGTTCCGCTCTTGTTGGTCGAATCCGAGTGCAAGCACTTCCGTCAGGCGCCTTGTGGCAGTGTCGTAGCTGATGGTCAGGCGATAGTCGAGGATGCCCCTTTCGCCACTTTGGCTGGCGGAGGGCGGGGTCTGTACTGCGTTCCCAACGCCCGAATTCCCAGCGTTCCTGTTGTCCTGTGTTTGGATAAAGCCGGTTGACGCTTCGGAGGCAGTGACGAAGTCAAACTGGCCGCTTATTTCACCCAAGACCAATTGGTTGCGCTCGAAGCGCACCCTAAAACCAATCCGCTTAAAAATGGAAGGCCGCTCTGGTTCCTGTGCTGCTGGCGGGTGTTCGACCGGGGTAGGGGGCGCTGGCGGCGGCGTGATATCAACGAGTTGGAGGGTGCCAGTTCTGCTTTTTGTTGGCGCAGTGTTAGCGGCGGTCGCACGTGCAACCCTATAATTGGGGTCGCTAAATTCAACGCTGGTATCTGCCTTGTCGGCAGTATGCCCCTGTCCATTAGTTGCAGTGACGTTTCTACCTGCTAGTTGCGGCAACCGCCGCAATATTTCGGCCAAGGCTTGCGCTCTTCTTTTGGACAGGTCATTGTCAAATGTTGTGAGCGCATCGCTTTCATACGATGCAAAACCATCCACTGTGACGTTGCCGGAAGTTCCCTGAATGAATTGTGTGAGGGCATTTCGAATGGATGATGGACTACCTCCTAAAGTTGAAGGTGACAGCCCCAAATACGCATTTGGAACATCATTCATCAGGTCATCAGCAATTTCTTCAGCTGAATATTCAGGTGATTTGGGGTAATTTAGCTTGAAGAAAAGGGAAATATTGTTGACCCCTGCCGCTGGTTGTTCCCAAGTAGCTAATAGTTGCGCTGGCACATCGCCCGGCGTCAAAATCATCCTATAGGTGCCATCATCGCGCCTGGGGATAATCTGTGTTCCGATTTTGAGGGTTGGCACTGGCGTCTGTGGTGAGAGCCTCAGCGTAGCTGCCAACTCGGTCGTTTCATTTTCGACCAATTCAATGGTATATCCCGCATCTCCATTTCCTTCTTGGAACAGTACTTGGTACCGACGACGGGGTGGAGGCAGTGGGCCGGGCGGTGCAATATGCTTAACTTCCACCCTTTCTGTCCAAGTATTGTTGTTTCCTTGATCAGATACTTCTATCTCCAAAACGCCACTGCTGGATGCAGGTATTGGCCACCTTGGCCTGTTCACGCCATTCGTAAGCACGTCGGCAGTGAGGGTGTTTCCATCAAGTTTCACGGTGACTTGATAAGGTGAGGAACTGCCTCTTATCGAAAGCTGTAGTTCACCATCCCCGGGTATGGTCACTTCCCCGTCGTCCACCGTTACCACGCCCACGCCCCGTTCTACATCGCCCCTTGTCCACTCCAATGGTGTTTTGGCATTTTGTTGGTAAAATACTGGTTCTACGTTCAGCTCCCCGCCCCGATTGAGTATGTCAAGGGCTATTTCACCCGAAAACCCATGTTCGAGGTCTATAAGCAAGTCTTTGCCCCTAGCATGGAACGCAAGCCCGGTGGTACGGCCCGGAGCAATGAAAACTTGCACCATTGGTATCCAGAAGCCAGTAAAGTCGTCACCAGTTCCAAATTGTTCGAGGATTTCTGGGGGCGTCACGTTTTCGCTAAAGTCAGCTACGATTCTATCCAAACCAAAGCCCACCTTTCGTGAGGCATTCATGAAAAATGGTGGGGTCAAGGTCATCAGGCGCGCTGTGCCAGGGTCGCCAGGGTCGTCGAATCCAGCTGCATCCCATGATTTCAGTTTCAGGTTCAAATTTCCTGCCGCGCCCGTTTGCTCAAGTACAAAAGCAAGTCTTGGCCATTCCAAAACTACTTTGTCGAAATTAGTATCCTCTTCCATCCATCCATCTGCACCTATTCGAGCCGGAATGAAGTCTTGTCGTGGAAGGGTCAATTTTACGGTTCGTATCAAGAGCTCAAGCCGGAAGTCATTGCCAGGGACATCGGAAGTACCAATATTAGAGTCATCGTCGAAAATGGCGAGCAGGCTGTTCAATTGCTGCACATCAGTCAAATCGCCGCCAGAAAGTCCTGTGGTATTAAAGTTAAAAGTTTGGCCTCTCCTTGGCACGGTCATTCTGAATGCAATCATATCCTCAGCCCAACTAAGCTCTTGCCCGCTGCGGGAAATAATGGATTGGGAGGTCGGCAAATCGGGGTTGGCCCTACCTTCACCACCAAATTTGGCAATGCCTCTGTACACCACTGCGACGTCATCAACGGCTGAATGTAGTTCTTCTACCGAAAGGTAATCCAATATACTTTTTATGATGGTGGAAACACCGGAGGATGCACCCGGAAGCACATTATTCAGTTGGGCATTGCCGTCTCTTAGGTCACTTAAAGTACTACCGTTGGTGTTTTGTGCAGCAAGCCCCAAAGTGAAATGGGGTTCCAATAATTCATAGAAGCCGAGTTTATCTGCCATTGTTTTCAGGTTGAATTTTTTGAGTAAAATACCAAATGAGTCCGGCGATTAAGGCAAATCCCGAAAAGAATCAAAAAAGATTAAAATATTGAAATGGGAAAGCGAATTGCTTTGAATCAGAATGGGCAAGTCAGGCAAAAAACAAATAATTATGCGGAAAATTTTGCGCTCCCAAAAGTGTTATTGCGCAAAGTTAGACTATTCCAGATTACATCCAATATCTGGTTCACATATTTTTACCTTGAATTTAAAAATAAAAATTGCACACCACAAAAACTTCACGCCTTAAAATTCAACAAAAACTCCTTCACCAATAAATCAAAGCGTTGGCCATCTTGCCCATGAAAGAAAACCTCGACAGGCAGCACGAAATAGGGCAAGCGGTTTTGCGCCAGCCGCTCCCGGTGCAGTTCGAGGCGCATGGCGTCTTTTTCGGTGGTCACAATGATTTTTTTGCCGCCCGGCAATTCATTGAATGCCTTGTCAATATCATTCAAATCATCTTCGGTGAAATAATGGTGGTCTTCAAATTCCCTGACACGCACCGTGCCCACCCTGCTTTCAAGGTAGTCTCGAAGATAGTCGGAATTTGCGATAGCACAAACCAACAGCACGGACATATCTTCCTGTAAATCAACGGGATAGTTCGCATTCAAGGCATAGTAAGGCCGTAAATATCGGTAGCTCGAAAAATAGACCTGCTGGTGCGGAAAGGGCTTTATCTCCGCCAAAAGCTTTGCCCGGTCGTCGTCGTGGAGGTCTTCTGGGCATTTGCTCACGATAATGATGTCCGCCCGACGATAGGCGCTGCGCCATTCCCGCAGCCGACCACTCGGCAGCAACCAATCACGGGTAAAGGGCCGACTAAATTCCGTCAGTAGGATGTTCAAGCCCGGCTTCACACCCCGGTGCTGAAAGGCATCATCGAGCAGTATGACTTGAGTTTCGGGGGCGTGCTGGAGCAATTCGGGGATGCCCAGCGCCCGGTTTTCGTTCACGGCTGCAAAGACTTCGGGGTATTTTCGCTTGAACATCAGCGGCTCGTCGCCCACTTGGTCGGCCTTGCTCCAATATTGCACGATTTGGTGGCCAACGGTTTTCCTGCGATAGCCCCGGCTCAGCGTCGCCACGTTCAAATAGGGCATCAGCAAACGGATGAGGTACTCGATATGTGGCGTCTTGCCCGCCCCACCTACCGTCAAATTGCCGACCGAAATGACCGGAATGTCGAACTTGACGCTCATGAGCAGTTTTTGCCTATAAAGGAAATCACGGATGCTCACGCCCAGCCCAAAGAGCAGTGAAAAGGGCAAAAGCAGAATCCTGATGAGTGGGTCTTGAATCATGAAATCTTGGTCAGTGGCAGCAACGAACCCTAAAAATTCGCCTGCCCATTGCGACAAAGCCACAAAATTAAGTACAGATATGACTTCACCTAAACGCCTAAAACCGCTATTCGTTGCAATGTGCCGCTACAGGATGCCAATAATTCCGAGTCAATAATTTGCCTAAAATTTGAATCCTGAGCGAGTACGGTTATTTTTGCTGTCCATTGTAAACCGTCTTTAAAACCATCATCAATGATCAGATTCTTTTGCCTTCTCTTAATCGTCACTGCATTGCACACTGCTAACGCACAGGCTCCCGGCTATTTGGGCAAGCGGTTTTATGCCAAAATAGAAGGCATGGCTTCGCTCAGTTTTGGCCCCACCAGTAAGAACAATGGCGCCTCACAAACCTATTATGACTATGAAAGTGGCGGCTTTGGCGCAGATACCAGATATGGACTGTCCGCTGGTTATGCTATTTCAAGGCACCAAGCGCTTGCATTTTCAGTTTCACATTTGAAAACTGGCCTGCTTTGCGAAAATTTATACTTCGAACGGGATTTCTTTTATCAATTGAAAGGCAATACCCTCAGTCTGGGCTACTTATGGTTCAAGACGGAAAAAGGAGCCATTGCCCCTTATGGAACCTATGGTGGGCTGCATCTTCAAAAAAGCTTCCTGAACGGCAAGTTTGACAATACCATCAATGGCACCACCCAATCGCCGACCAACCCGAAGGCTGCGGCTATTGACCCGAAGACCACTTATTGGTCGGTGGGCTTGGAGTTTGGGCACAATGCCATCATTAAGGACAAAATCGTGCTGAACTATGCCTTCCATGTCAATCTCCCTTTATTAAAGCTTCCTTTCTTGGTTAATTGGATGGATGATATTTCCAACGCCAACAGGGAAGGCTCCCTCGAAGAACAGAACAAAAGCGGCTTTGAAACCAGTGCCAAAGAAAGGATGATTACGCACAACCTCTTTGGCGTAAAACTCGGCATTGGCCTTTTAGCATTTTAATTGCGAAGCCTTACCTTCGCCCCCATGAGCCTATGCCCGACAAGTCCAGCATTCCGTTTTTCGCTGCGCAACTGCCTAGCCTGCATCTTTGTGCTGTACCTCGGAAATCACCTCCCAGCCCAAACCAATCAAACTCATCAAACACCTCAAACCAATCAAACAAATCAAACACCTCAAACTAATCAAACTCCTCAAACCCATCAAACCCCTACCCACGTCACCATCCGCAATATTTACATCGAAGGCAATCGGAAAACCAAACCAGAAATCATCCTGCGGGAGCTTGATTTCAGGCTAAACGACACTATTTCACTCAGCACACTTACTGCCCGGTTGCAAGAAAATGAGCTGAACGTTTTGAACACGGGCCTTTTCACTTCCGCCAAAATCAGTTTCAAGGAATGGGAGGGCGAAACGAACGAGGTTGGTCTGCTCATCACCCTAAAAGAGGGTTGGTACATATTCCCGTTCCCCATCCTCGAAATGGCCGACCGC
>JADLHE010000603.1 GCA_020848965.1 Saprospiraceae bacterium | reverse complement strand
TCTTCACCGGCGATGGGCCGATGTTTATGATGGACGAAAAAAACGAGGATTTCCACACCCTCACCGTCGTCGTCACCCACACCGACGAGGCGCGCATCGTACACGTGCCCATGCCCGCGCAGGCCGGTTATGCCGCCGAACACGCCAACCCCACCTTCATCCGCGAGCTGCCCTCATTCGTCCTGCCCGACTACAAGTACAACGTCGGCACCCACCGCTCGTTCGACGTCGGCGGCGACAGCATGGAGCCTACCCTATTCGAAGGCGACAAAATCGTGTGCAGCTACCTAGAACCCACCCTGTGGGAAGGCGGCATCAAGGACAATTACGTCTATGTCATCGTCACCCGTGGCGATGTGGTGGTGAAGCGGGTCTTCAACCGGATACGCACGGGCCGCTGCCTTGAACTGCACTCTGACAATGATTTCTACCAGCCCTTCAACGTGCCCATCGGCGATGTGCGGGAAATCTGGTATGTGCGGGCGAAAATCAGCCCGTTCCTCCCCTCCCCTGCCAATATCCAGAGCAAACTGCGCTCGGAGGTACAGGAACTGACCAGTTTGATTCAGCAGCAGAGTAAGTTGATAGAGAATTTGTATCAGACTATCGAAAAACTGGCAGCGAAGTGATTCGTGAATCGAGTTTAGTGATTAGTTTAGCACTGCGTGCAACGAGTCACCATTTACCAATCACTTATCACCAATCGCAAAACCATGAGAAATAAGCGCATCCAAGGCACAGTAAAGTACCAAAACCTAGGAACTGGGTTCTGGGGCATCATTGACGACCAAGGCAACGAGTGGCGCCCCGTCAATATGCCCGAGCAACTGAAAAAAGAAGGCAAACGAGTCACCGTCACCGCCCACGAAGCGGACGAAATGTCCATTTTCATGTGGGGAACAGCGGTGGAGATTGTGCGATTCAATACATAGTCGGGTTGATAAAAGTTGATGAGGTTGATGAGCTTGATAAGCCACTACCATCAACCCTTATCAACCATATCAACCCTTATCAACCACAATAATGAACATCACGATTTTTGGCGCAACAGGCATGACCGGGAAGCGCTGCATTGATGAAGCTTTGGCACATGGCCACCAAGTGCGGGCCTTTGGCCGCAATGTTTTTGAAACCCTCAGCACCGAGCGGGAGCGGCTCGAACTGTTCAAAGGGGGCGTGCTCAGCAAAGGCGATGTGGAGGATGCCTTGGAAGGTGCCGATGCGGTTATTTCCTGCTTGGGCGGCGGCATTGATGGCACCGACCGCACCCGCTCGCTGGGCATGAAAATCATCGTAGAGGCCATGATGAAAAAAGGGCCGAACCGCATCATTGCCATAGGCAGTACGGGCGTATTGCAAGCCGATGACAAAAAACTCCAATACGAATTGCCCGACTATCCGAAGGCATACAAGCCTGTGGCCGTCGAGCATCGGGAGGCTTGGCAATACCTCGCAAACTCTTCCCTAGCTTGGACTTTCGTCTGCCCACCTGAGATAAAGGACGCTCAGCCAACTGGGGAATACAACCTCAAACTCGACTACCCTGCAGATGGCCCAAAATGGGTGAACGCTGGGGATATTGCTCATTTCATTATGCAAGAATTAAAGGCGGATGAGTGGGTAAAAGCTAGGGTTGGCATCGCTGCACAGGGTTAGCTACTGAATTCCCCCAAGTTACTTAATTTTATGAAAGATAAAACCCAATCCGCCAGCTGGCGATTTAGGCGAGCCTACCGAACAGCTGTCACCGTCCTTTTCAGTTACCTCTGGCTGTCCTTTTTGAAGCGTTTTTTATCGAAGAAGAATTACGAAACACGCTTGATGGCCTTGCATGTCCGCAATGCAGAGCGGGTAAAAGTGGCCATTTTGGAACTGAAAGGCTTGTTCATCAAAATAGGTCAACTTTTGTCGGTATTGGGCAATTACCTACCTGAACAATTCCAAAAGCCCCTCGAAAGTTTGCAGGACCAGATACCGCCTCGGCCATTTTCCGAGGTCAGGGAACGGCTGATAAAGGAATTGGGGAAAGGCCCTGAGCAGCTTTTTGCCAGTTTTGAGGAATTGCCGATTGCGGCAGCCTCCATTGGACAAGCCCACCTTGCCAAGCTGCACGATGGCGCTAAAGTGGTGGTGAAGGTGCAGCACGCCAATCTCGAAGAGACGGCACGGGTTGACCTCGAAATCATGCGCCAACTGGTCAAAATCCACAATTGGTTTTACGACATCAAGGGTTTCGACTACGTCTATAGCCAAATCCGGCAGATGATTGAGGAGGAGCTGGATTTTGTGAAGGAAGCCGCCGCCATGCAGCGGATTGGGGAAAATTTGCGGAGCGAAAAACAGTTGGAAATCCCAAAGGTACACGCTAATTTTTCGACGGGCCGGGTGCTCACGACCACCTGGCACGAGGGCGTGAAAATCGCTGATTTGGAGCAAATAAAGGCTTGGGGCCTCGACCGCCGAGAACTTGCCAGCCGACTACTGAGGGCCTATTGCCATATGCTTTTCAAGGATGGCTACTACCATGCCGACCCGCATCCCGGCAATATTTTGGTGAAACAGGACGGGACCATTGTGCTGCTCGATTTCGGAGCGGTGGCGATGCTTTCTGAGGGTTTCCGAAAGGGAATTCCAAAGCTCATCGAAGCTGCGGTGAAAAACGATACAGAGGCTATGGTGGAAGCTGCCAAGGATTTGGGCTTCATTGCCAAGGGGCAAGAGGCCAGCGAAATGGCCGAGAAAATGATTGATGCGCTCCGCAATTTTCTGCAAAACGAGGTGCAGATGGACGGCCTCAACCTAAAGGAAATCAAGGTAAATCCATTGAACAACAGCCTCACCGACCTCATCAACGAGGTGGGACTGAGCGGCATCGCAGGCACCGTGCAAGTTCCCAAGGAATGGGTGCTGCTCAACCGAACCATCACGCTGCTGCTCGGCATTTGCACCACCCTCGATTCGAGTCTGAATCCGCTCGATGTGGTGCGCCCTTATGCCCGTGATTTTGTGTTGGGAGAAAAAGAGAGTCTGGCCACGGTTGTGAAGGACATCCTCAAGCGAACGGTCACGACCACCATTGGCTTGCCGGATGAACTGCACCGGGTGCTGCTCAAAATCGAAAAAGGAAAACTGGAAACCCGCACGCCCGACATCCGGGAAGGAGCGAAATTGCTCTACCAATCCGGCCAACAGTTCGTGCTGACGATCATGTGCATTGCCTCAGCCTACTTCGGCTGGTTGTTTTATGAAAAAGGCGAGGAAT
>JADLHE010000602.1 GCA_020848965.1 Saprospiraceae bacterium | reverse complement strand
TTGACTGTAGATGAAAAACTATCCATAAGGCTTTTTGGAGGCAATAAGAAACTGAATTGACCAAAACAGGCGATGTCAACACGTTGCCTTCCAGACGCACCACTCATGCTGTTAATTGCATTTTCACGAAATCCCTTTGTTCGAGATAACAAGTAAATCATTTCCGAAGGCATCACTTTTTCCTTGAAAACAATAAATTCTGTTGAACCGATTCCGACTTGATTTTCATCCAAAAACTGGACATATCCCGTTTTGCCATTTTCTAAGCATGGGGTAATTCTTGCGAACAAAACATCATCATTCATAAATCTAGAACCGCTGGCTACCTCACGTTTTGTTTCACACTCAACAATCATTGAGTTTTCAGAAAGACCTCCCATATCTACATAAGGATAAAGAGCCCCTTTTTTGTTGAGAGAATACCTTGGATTTATATTGACAACCTTTGTGAAAATTGTTTTCTCCCACCTCTCCGGCACCCCATCCACCACCTTCACCTGCTCATGCCCCGGAAAGCGCAGCCTGACGAACCACTCTTGGTAAAGGTTTTGGGCCATTTTCTCCAAAATGGCGATGCGGCGCTGGTTGTTCTCGATGAGGTCGTCGTAGGCAGAGAGGATGTCGGCGATGCGGCGCTGGGTGGTGAGTGGGGGGAGTTCAATCAATAATCTTTCTGCATCAGGCACTCTGATATGTTCAACGGTGGAACCTGAACCAAGACCTCTTATTTGACCTTGCAAATAAGAATCTTGGAAAGAATAATAAAGAAATAGCTGGTATAGCTTTTCTGGATTTGCCCTGTAAATCATCAATCTTTGCCCTAAGAAAATGTTTTTAGGGTCTCTTAGCAATCCTATCTCTCCCAGTGGCGCTTCTCTAGTTAAAATGACATCATTTTTTCTCAATTCCAACCTCCGAGACCATTTTTTAAAGACTTCCTTAGATACATACCTTACATTGTCCAATAAGATTTTACCTTCCTTCACATTAGAGGTTCGAATCATTTTATAGGGTGTAGCATATTCAACAACAGGTGCTGTTTTGTTTACACAATCTACGATGTGTTCACAAACTTCATTAAGCGGGGCTGTTGACCAATTATTCATGCCAACACATATTTTAGGTTACCATCAATAGTCCGCTCCAACTCGCCTGCCTGCTTATTCAGTTGCGCCAGTTCGTTGTGCAGCTCCAACATTTCATTTCGAAACTCCTCTTTCGTCACACTATCTTCCTCCAGCGCCACGCCCACATACCTCCCCGGGTTAAGCGAAAACCCCTGCTCCCGCACCTCATCGAGGCTGGCCATTTTGCAAAGCCCCTCCACATCGGTGTACCCGCCATCGGGGAAGTGCTGCTCCAGCCAATCAAGCTGTGCTTGGAAGTAGGCGATGCGCTCCCGCACGAACTGCCATTTGGCGAGGGCGGCGGTAGCGGCTTTTTGGAGGTTGCGGATATTGGCTTGGCCGAAGGTCTTGTCGCCCTTGGGCTTTAGGTTTTTGTCGGCGAAGTCCACCATTTCCACCAGGGCCTTGTGGGCGGCCACGAGGTCGGCGGCATCCCAAATGGCCAGTTTGCGCTCCATCTCGAACGGGGCGGCGGCTGTCAGGGCTTTTTGGTCGAGGCCCTTCGCCACGGCCCGGTACCATTTGTCGAAGGCATCGAAGAGTTCGGTCAGGGCTTGGCCGCAGGCCTCCTCGGCATTGTCGAGGCCGTAGTAGCGCTCTTCCCCGGAAGGGGAAAGCACCGTGCCGCTCTGCCAGCGGTGCAGGGTTTGGTGGTAGAATTCTACCAAGTCCCGGAACTTGTCGTGCTCGCCCCGGTACAGCCAAACGATGGCGGTGAGGTTATAAACCTGCACCTGCGTGAACTCCCTGATGGCCCGGTTCACCTGTCGGTAGGTGTTGCGGGCGTCAATGAACAGGATTTGTTGCCCCCGCTCGGTGCCAGCCTTGGCCTTGTCATAGAACCAAATGGTGATGGGCAGCGTGACGGTATAGAAGAAATTGGAGGAAACGGAGATGATGACGTCCACGAGTTCCGACTCAATCATCCGTTGGCGGATTTCCAGTTCCGTGTTTCGGGCATCGGAAGCGGAATTGGCCATGACGAAGCCCGCCCGTCCGGTAGGCTTCAGGGCCGTGGCAAAAAGCGTGGCCCACAGGTAGTTGCCATTGCCAAAAGTGGCCTGTTTGACTTCCTTGGTCTTGGCGGGCTTGCCCTTGTTCACGGGCAGGCCGTAGTGGTTGAAGCGGGGCTGGTTTTTCACGCTCTCCTCCACCACGTTCGAGACGTTGAAGGGCGGATTGGCCATCACGTAGTCGAACAGTTCATCGTGCCTGCCCTCCCTGATTTTTTCGTTGATTTTGAAGGGGTCGTCGTAGTAGCTGTTGGAATTGCTGATGTCGCTGGACAGGCCATTCACGGCGAGGTTCATCTTGGCGAGGTTCACGGTATCGCCCGTGCGCTCCTGCCCCCATACCGATAGGCTGGTGGTGTTGAGTGCATGGCGTTTGATGAACTTGGCGCTCTGCACGAACATACCGCCCGACCCGCAGGCCGGGTCGAAAATCCGCCCTTTGAACGGCTCTATTATTTCGACGATGAGCTTGACGATGGAGGTAGGCGTGAAGAACTAGCCGCCCTTCTGGCCTTCCGAGAGGGCAAAGTTGCCGAGGAAGTATTCGTAAATCTTGCCGAAGAGGTCGCCCTCGTCGTCCACGGGAATGGTGGAGAAGGCTTTGAGCAGGGTTCGCAAAATATGATACGGGTCTTCCTTGTAATTATTGTCCTTGATTTTGTGGTACTGGTTTTTGGGCAATGTGCCCGCCAAGTCGGCATTGTGGGCTTCTATGCCTTCCATCGCTTCTATGATTGCCTTGGCGGCATCCACTTCACCCGGCAGGTTCAGCAGGTAGTTGAAATGGGATGCTTCGGGCAGGTAAAAGCCGCAGTTACGGATATAGATTTCCGGCAGGCTTTTCTTTGAGCGCCCAGCTTGGCTTTCAAATTCCTTGACGGACTTCTCGGTGACCCGGTCGAATCGGCTGGAAGCATATTTCAAGAAAATAAGGCCCAAAACGGGGGTAGCGTACTCGCTGGCCTTCAGGGTGGAGTTGCTGCGAAGGTGGTTGGCGGCATCCCAAAGCTTTTCTTCCAATCCGCCGGAAAGGTCAAGGCCGTCGAAGAGGATGGCTTCGAGGTCTTCATAAAGGTAGTTCGTTTTGGTGTCGGTCTGCTGTATGTTCTTGTAGCTACGGCTATATCAAATCAAATTTAGTGCTGCGCCAAAGCGGCAATTGCTGCCGCAAGGTATTGAATTTGTCAATTAATGAGCAAACATGGCAATTTTTCGACATGCAGCACTTGCGCTTTAAGTGTAGAAGTTACAATTTGTCCCGGCAATCAGCGCTTTCCTACCTAGGTTCAAAAATCACTTCGCTTACCACAACGAGAATACCAACCAGCGTTTTTAGGGCCCAGTTTACCTACCATTCAAGTCCCAGAAAATATTTTTTGAAAAAAATCAACTTTTCGAGTCTTGTTTCAAAAAAACTGCATCATCTACTCTTGAAAGCGAGCAGATGCCTTCTTCTCAACCAGTAAAAACGTTTAGTATGAACAGACAACTACTAATCTATTATGAGTCCCTGTCAAATGAAGCATTGTGTAAATCCGCCTTGAAGGATAGAGATGAGACTGCGTTTAGAGTCCTGTATGACAGGACCATAAAGAGGCTTACGAGTAAGGCAATAATGCTACACAATGGCGATCGTGAGGCCGCTAAAGACTCCCTCCAAAAGTTTTGGCTCAACTTTCTATCCACTAAGCCAGACATTAAGGATGGGTTTGAGGCTTATGCTACGATAGCTATGAATCGGGAAGTTTGGGAGAACTACCGGAAACAAAAATCACAACAGCGCTCCGTAGAATTGGCGAAATTTGAGACAGAAGAAGACCTGGAACGATCAATGCCAAAAAAAGAAGAGGACAGTGAAGAAATGAAAATATACATGACGGAAGAACAGCAAATGGTTGCAAACTTGTTAATTGAAGGATACTCTAAAGGCGAAATTGTGCGAGATGTAACCAATGGAGAGCAAATACTTAGGAAGCTGAAAAAGTTAATTTCAGATTGGTTTGTTAAGCGAAAGCCACCCATTCTTTAAACAAAGTGCCGCTGTTCAGTAGGAGATATACCTGCTGAACAGCGGTCTATCCTCATTAACCGAAATAACAAAAGACAATGCTTCAATGATTTTCGTAAAAACTGCGTTATGCAGCACAAAACTTTGAACTTTGGTCAATATTTAATGAACAACATTCTTAACAACTCAAGATATGGAAAACTCAAATTCACTTTTTCACGACGTCCCACGCATCATCAATTTTCTGAACGGCAAATTGACATTAGAGGAAACAGAGTTCATCCAAAAAGCAATTCAAGAAAGCCATGAATTAAGAGAATTTGTGGAAGGAATCCGGCTTGATTTGGAGGAAAACAAAGATAAAAAACCTGTCAATGAATTCATGGATGAAGTTTCGGAAATGGTTTCAGAAACATTAAAGAATCTGAAAGTAAGTACTAAAAATGAAAAAGATCAAAACCAAAATTTTCTTTTGACCCTGTTTAAGAAAAAAGAAATTGGGAAAGTGTGTTCGGAATCAACAATCAGTATTCATAATTTTTACAGAGCATTCGGATTAAACCAAATACTCATCATGAGCAATAAAAAGGGAACACCATTTGGTCTTGTTGCACTAAAGGTGATTGTTCTTTTTTTATTTATCTATACAATATCAAGTCATTACAATAAACCTGTTTATTTTTCCTTATCAAATGAAACTTTAAAATTATTGCCATACTCCTTTACTTTAGACTCTAAAAACACAACAGACCCAAAATTTGAAAATCACTTTCAAGCTGGTCAATGCACAAATATGCCAAAAGGAAGTTTAGGTATATTCAATGGTCATGATGATTGTGCTTTCGGAATTCTTTCAAATAGAAAAATAACGGCCGAGCTTGTAGATTACATGACAATCCCATATAAATGCAGGAGTTCGAGAAAGTTTGTGTTAGGCAAAATTGAGCCTGAATTAGCATTCATATTGGATTCAATAGCACTGTTATCGACTGAAATCACGTTGCTGGATG
>JADLHE010000601.1 GCA_020848965.1 Saprospiraceae bacterium | reverse complement strand
GTCGGTTTTTTAGGAGGCATTGGATTTACAATGTCAATCTTTATAACGCTCCTTGCTTTTGACAATGAAACCATCATCAACAACGCAAAGTTTGTAATTTTAATTTCTTCATTGATAGCAGGACTGATTGGATTTATAGGTTTAAAGTTAACATTGAAACCCGCACCAATTGACAACGAGTGAGAAAGGTATGTGGGCAACCTTGGGTCTGATGATATGCGCCTGGGCGAAAAATTTTCGCTTGGCTTTTGCTATCAATTCAGCTCACCAATTCTTTACTTCCCTCATTTGCTTTCCAAATTTCATCCAATTTTCGCATTACTATCATCCCGAAATCGTACAAGGATTGCCGTGGCGAATTATTGAGGCAAAAAGGTCAATTAATTTTCCAAATCACTTCCGACAATAGCTATAAAAGCTGCACCGCTGCCCCACGAGGCTTGTTTAATGCTATCAGAATTCTCCCTAAATTTACCCCGAACTAAATCCTTTCTAAAATGAAACGAATCACACTGCTGCTCTCTGCCTTGCTGATGGGGAGCGTCCTATTTGCCCAACCGGAGGTCATGTTGCTTGACAGCACGGTGCTTTCCCCATCTTCCATCAAGGTTAAGGAGCCGATTTTCGGCAAGGCTTGGCTTTCGGTGGATGATACCCGCTACGAGTTCAAACAGGTGCTGCACTACCGAAATGCCGATGGCTTTTTCCGGGTGGTGCAGTCGAAAGCGGGGAATTTTCCCTCCATTTACAAACAGGAAAAACCGGGAAGTCGCCTCACACTTTATTCGCAGGAAAATTGGGTTTCCTCTGCACCGAGGTATTCGCCCGGCTTCGGAGGAGGCGCTGGTACTTGGACGGGTGGCTATAGCCAAAAAGTGAAGACCTACTACTATTCCAAGGGCGCTGGCCCCATTTGGACGGTGTCCATTGACAATATTAACCGGGAGGTTAAGGACAACCCTGACGCATTGGCGGCGGTGAACAAAGCCAAAAAGGCCCGAAGCACTGGCGCTTGGCTGACCACAGCCGGGGTGGCGCTGACTATCGTCGGGGCCGTGCTCACCAGCAAGAATATCCAAGAAGAAAACAGCAAACCACCGCCTCACGATACTTCCAGCCCGCTCAAGGTGGTCTCCCCTACCCTCTTCGTGGGCATCGCCCTTATTCCCGGCTTCACCTATGTGAAAAGGGCCAAGGAGCGCCGATTGATGGAGGCGATTGATATTTATAATCGGTAGCGGGCGAGGTACTATTGATATTTTTTCAGGTTAAACAGGGCTTTCTTATTAAAACTGGCAATCTGGTTTTCCATAAGAAAGCCCTTATCGTTAAATTCAAAATCGCCTCCTTTCTCTCACAGCCTAGTTCGCTTACATAAAACTAGGCATTCAGAACATCTTCCCGCAGGGTAATTTGATTTGGGCAAATATTGCGAAGCAATAGCTACCACACTTCCACTGTGCTGGCAATGTCACCAAATCAAATATCTGTGCTTATGAAATGTTTTGCGCTACTTTTTGCCTTACTGTCCTTTACACAATACGAGTTATGGGCACAAACCTGCAATCCTGGCGAGTATTTCGACGGTATCAGCTGCGTGGCCTGCGCTCCTGGCACTTTTGACCCAAATAGCGGAAATGGTTTTTCCTGCGACAACTGTCCATCTGGCCAGTACCAGGACCAATCAGGACAAACCACATGCATGGATTGTCCAATGGGGCAGTACCAAGACCAAACAGGGCAAACCTCATGTATTGACTGTCCAATGGGGCAGTACCAAGACCAAACAGGGCAACCTAACTGTATTGATTGTCCTGAAGGAACCTTTGCTGCAAACCCAGGTCAAACAACTTGTGATAATTGCAGCCCCGGCACCTACAATGGCGCTACAGGCCAATCTGATTGTCAGTTTTGCGCAGAAGGTACTTATGCTTCGGGGAACGGAAACACGGTCTGTACCGATTGCGACCCCGGCACCTATGCCGCCAATACGGGGCAGGCCAGTTGCGTGAACTGCCCCTCTGGCACCTTTGCCGCCAATAGCGGCCAATTTTTCTGCGACGACTGCCCACCGGGAAGCTACGCTTTGGAAGCTGGGAACGCAAACTGTACGCTCTGCGACCCTGGTTCCTATGCCGCATCCTATGGCCAATCCCTCTGCAATGACTGCGCTCCTGGCACTTACACTGATATTTTGGGCAGTACGCAATGTCAAGATTGCCCAGCAGGTACTCATGCACCATTGCCGGGCACTATTACTTGCATTGATTGCCCAGCGGGCAGCTATTCTGGCACGGCGGGCGCTTCAGGTTGTACGCTCTGCCCGCCGGGCAGCTATGCACAGAACGCAGGGCAGTCCAGTTGCGATTTGTGTGCCATTGGCACTATCGCTCCAAATGCTGGGCAAAGCCTTTGCGATAATTGCCCTTCAGGATACTCCACCTCCATGGAAGCCTCGACAGTATGTGATGTGCTATTGCCCATTGAACTGACAGGATTTTACGCCAAGGTTGAGCAGGATGTGGTAAAGCTGGAGTGGGTGGTAGCCCAAGAAGTAAACACCAGTTTCTATGTGGTACAACGCAGCGTGGATGGGGTGAAATGGACGACCATTGCCCGCCAAAACGGCAAGGGAAATTATCAAGGTACGCTGCAATACTATGCAACCGACCCCTTCCCCTCGCAAGGCTCAAATTATTATCGTTTAAAAGAAATGTCCTTTACTGGACGGGAGACCATTCACCCAATTGTGCAGGTAGATTTTACGGAAGTAGCGGAATTAAAGGTCTATCCAAACCCAATCAGGAGCGGCCAGATAAACGTTGCTCTTGAACAGGATTTGATAAAGTCCATCACCGTCGTGGATTATAATGGCAAGGTTTGGCAACGGGTCATTTACCCCGACACCAATATTGCAGTCTTGGACGCTGACCATTTGGCCGCTGGAATGTATAAATTGATTATCACCACCGATAAACGGACGTTGCATCAGCGGTTGGTAAAGGTCTGAGGGCAATAGCCGCTTATAAAACATGAGGCCATCCCGAATTTTCGAGCGACAGCATACAGGAAGTAGGTTTTCGGTGGTCTTGCTTCGCAAAATCTCCGAAAACCCACTTCCTGTATCGCCCCTTCGGCCAAAATTCAAGTATGTCTTTTAGGGATTCAATTTAACCCAAAAGACATTACTCGAATGCCTTCGCCACCACCTCGGCCTGTTGCTGGTCGTGCTTTTTCTTGAAGCCCACAGCGGGTGATGCGGCGGCCTCCCGGCCAATGTACTCGAACTGGCGCTTGCCGTTGAACTGGTACAACAAGTACATCCAAGACCCCATATTGGCGGGTTCTTCCTGCACCCAGCGAACCTTGGCGTTTTTATACTTCGCAAAAATGGCGTCCAACTGCTTTTCTGGCAGCGGGTACAGTTGCTCCAAGCGAACGATGGCCACGTCTTCCCGTTTGTCGTTGCGCTTTTTCTCCAAAAGGTCGAAATAGATTTTGCCCGTACAGAGCAGCAAGGTTTTCACTTTGGCCGCTTTTGCGCCAGCATCGTCAATCACTTCCTGGAAGCGGGTGCCCGTGTAGAAATCCTTTAGTTCCGAAACGACCTCTGGGTGGCGCAGGCCACTTTTGGGCGTCATCAGAATGAGCGGCTTGCGGAACGGCCTCGCCAATTGCCGACGGATAAGGTGGAACAGGTTGGCAGGCGTGGTCACATTGGCCACGGTAACGTTGTATTTGGCGCAGCCTTGCAGGAAGCGCTCTACTCTGCCACTGCTATGCTCTGGGCCTTGGCCTTCGTAACCATGCGGCAAGAACATGCAAAGGCCGCTCATGCGCTGCCATTTGCGTTCGGCGGACATGATGAACTGGTCCACCATTGTCTGCGCACCGTTGAAGAAGTCGCCGAATTGGCCTTCCCAAATCACCAGCGCATCGGGGCGGGCGAGGGAGTAGCCATATTCGAAGCCCAATACACCGTATTCGCTTAGCAGCGAATTGAAAATGCGGAACTTCCCTTGCTTGGCATCCAAGCCATCGAGGCGGTTGTACTCCCGGTTGGTCTCTTCCTCGTGCAGCACGGCGTGGCGGTGCGAGAAGGTGCCCCGCTTCACGTCTTGGCCGCTGAGGCGAACGTCGTTGCCTTCCAGCAGCAGCGAGCCAAAAGCCGAAAGTTCGCCCAAAGCCCAGTCCAGCCTACCACTGTCCCACATGGCTTGAGAGCCTTTCAGGATGCGGTCGAACTTGCTAACGACCTTGTAATCCTTCGGGTATTGGTGCAGGTGTTTAAGGATTTTATCGAGCACCTTGGCGTCTATGCCCGTTTCAGGCGATTGCTCAAAATCCTCCGGTGTCGTCGTTTTGCGCAGCGATTTCCAAGCCAGTTCCGTCTCTTGGTACTGGTACGGGAGCTTGTGCTGCTTCAAATTGTCGAGGCGGGCCTGCAGTTCGTTCCAGAACTCCTTTTCCATGGACTCGGCCATTTCTTTTTGAAGGTCGCCACGGGCGATGAGGCGCTCGCTGTAAATGGTGCGGGGGTCCTTGTGCGCATTGATGATGTCGTAAAGTGTCGGCTGCGTGAACTTCGGGTCGTCGCCCTCGTTGTGGCCGTGTTTGCGGTAGCAAACCATGTCTATGAACACGTCGGCGTTGTATTTCTGGCGGTATTCCATCGCCAATTTGCAGGCAAAAATGACGGCCTCCGGGTCATCGCCATTCACGTGAAAAACGGGCGCTTGCACCGTTGCGGCCACGCTCGTGCAATAGGTCGAGGAGCGGGCATCTTCCCAGTCGGTGGTGAAGCCGATTTGGTTGTTGATGACGAAATGAACGGTTCCGCCCGTTCCGTAGCCCTCCAAAAGGCTCATTTGCAGGCACTCGTAAATGATGCCCTGCCCGGCCACTGCTGCATCGCCGTGGATGAGCACGGGCAGGATGCGGTCGTATTCGCTGCCATACAGCACATCAGCCTTGGCCCTGGCGAAGCCTTCCACCACGGGGTTCACGGCCTCCAAATGCGAGGGGTTGGGCACCAATTTCAGGTAGGCTTGTTTGCCGTTGGGCGTGGTTACTTGCGAAGAAAAACCAAGGTGGTACTTCACGTCGCCATCGCCGAAGCTTTGGTCTTCGGGCATTTCACCCTCAAATTCCGTGAAAATCTGCTCGTAGGTCTTGCCAAGGATATTGGCCAACACGTTCAAACGGCCCCGGTGCGCCATGCCGAACACCACCTCTTCCACGCCTTGGTCGGCTCCGGCAGTGATGATGGCGTCCAAAGCGGCAATAGTCGTTTCGCCACCTTCCAATGAGAAGCGCTTTTGGCCGATGAATTTTTTATGCAAAAACTGCTCGAATACCGTGGCGCCGTTCAGTTTTTCCAGAATCCGTTTCTTTTCGTCCAAGCTCAGGCCCCATTGCTTTTCGATGGCTTGTGCCTCAATGCGTTCCCGCAACCAACGGCGCTTGTTGCGGTCAGCAATGTGGTGGTACTCGAAGCCGATATTGCCGCAGTACATTTTCTCCAGTTTCGCAATGACCTGACGCAGCGTGGCTGATGCTGGAAGCCCAACTTCCTTTGCCGCAAAACAAGGCTTGTCGAGGCTGGCCTCGGTCAGGCCGAAGTCGGCAAGGTCGAGGAAGGGGTGGCGGTCCTTGCGGGCCTTGAGGGGGTTGGTGGTGCTCTTTAGGTGGCCCCGGTTGCGGTAGGCGATGATGAGCGCCAAGGCACGAAGCTCGTCGTGGTCGCTGATGTCGGGGGCATGGCCGTTCTGGCTGGGCGATGTGGTCCCATTGCCGTTATTGGTGCTGAAACCATAATCAAAGCCCTTGAAAAACAAGCGCCAGCTCTGCTCTACGGATTCGGGGTTGTCTAGGTACTGCTCGTAAAGGGATTCGATATACGAGGGGTGTGCGTTGGCGATGAAAGAAAAATCAGTCATTTTTAATAGTAAAAACACAAAGGACAAAGGGCAAAAGTGGGTTGGCCACACTCGCTGCGCTCTGCTTTTGCTGCGCAATTTTTATAAAAAAACGGGTTAACGGCTAAGGGGTTTCCAAAACGGCCTCAAATATCGGAGGATTGAGGGATTGCGTGTTCAGTTTTTTTTATCCCTTCAACAAGTCCTTCTCTTTCAAGTCCATCAAAATCGTTTTCAGCACTTGCTGCCGGGCAACATAAGCTGCCACCAGCTTCGTCAACAGCCAATAAAGTACAGGTATCACGATTAAGAAAATCAGGATGGGCACCAATGGCAATAGCAGCAAAAACACCAAAAGCATTGAACCCCAATCCTTTACATCGCTGAATAATCCGCCTGTATGCCGATTTATCATCCGGTTGATGGCTTGGCTCTTGACGGCTTTCTCCGGCTTTTCCGCCACCGAATCCGCCTTCTTCTTGCCGTAAACCATTGCTGGCGGGTTGAAATACTGCCGAATGATGCGCTCTGTGCGGTTCCTCAAATGTGGAAAGAACTGGCAAACCTCTGCTGCCGTAATGCTCACATCGGGCGGTGGCTGCAAGGCGGTCGGGTCATTTTCGATGCCCCAGCCCCGCAGGTCTGGGATGATGGGGAAGTAGAGCCGGTCGTCGCCTTCGTATTGAATGCCGCAGCGCTCCTTCATTTCTTCCGTCCATTGGCCCAGCACGGGGCTGGTTTCCGGTACGGTGAAGAATTTTCGGATGAACGACTGGCAGTTGCGTCGGCCCAAAAGGAAGTCGTGGTGGCGGAACTCCCGGCTGAGGAAGCCACCAAACCCATCCAATGACGCACAGGCTATGGCAAATTTCTTAGGCTCACCCGTTTTCGCATTTTTCTTGCTGGGAAACACAAGCCCACGGGTATAGTCCACGCCCCGGAAGCCCCGGCGAATATCGCCTTCTTTGAGCATGGCCTGGCTGCGCAATGCCCCAAAGAGCTTGAACGGAATGGTGGTCAAGGATTCTTTTTCCTCCACTTCCTCCGTCGTGTCGAAATCGGGGAAGGGGTCAATCATGATGATGCCAAAATTCTTGTGGTACTCGTTGGCGATGCCGTTTTTGCAATCTTGGTCGAAGAGGTCTTCCAGGATATTGTCCACCTCGCCGATAGGCTCGTTGTTGATGGCCCCGCCATCAACCGCCACAAAGCGGAAGGGCTTGTCGGCGTCCACGGCCACGTTGAAGCGGTCTTGGCGCTCCATGCCGAAGAGCCTCCGCACCTGCGCCTGCACGTATTTGCCGTCGGGCATTTCCAGTACCCGGTGCTTCAAGCCAACGGGGAAAGCCCCCGTGGCCTTGGCTACTTCGATGAGCATTTTGCGGTGCTCCTTCACGGTGGGGTCTATTTGCAGCACGTAGTCCTCGTCGGGTTTTGGCTGCCCATTGACGAAGGCAAACTGCCCCACCCCTTTGTGCAGGAACATGCGGTGCGCCGGGGCCGTCTTTGGTATTTCCTGTTTTGGCACTACCACTTTGCGTGCGGTAACCTCTTCTTTGGAGGGCGCTTCCACGGTGCGGGTGTTGAAATTGATGTCAATCGGGATGCCCCGCAAGCTGCAAAGAGTGAGGATGAGGTTCAGGTTGGGCGACACATAGCCGAGGTCGGCGAGTTGGCGGTTCACTTGGATGGAGTCCAGCCTGTCGGCAATGATGTCAATGGGCTTGGAGTTCAGGATGGAACTCACCGTGCCGTCTTCGTCAATATCGGTGGTTTCGAGCATCTGCTCGAAAGTGGGCTTGCCCGCCTCGTCGTTGAGGTTCACCCAAGAATGGTAAAGGCGGTTTTGCTTGTTGTCGGAGTTTTCATCGTAAAAATGAAAGCCCTCGAACATGCTGAGTGCCGTGATGCCCGCCGTCATACCGCCCGCCGATGCGCCCGCAATGGCTTCCAGCACGACTTGGTGCATGGGCACGCTTGGGTCGAAATCGGGGTTCTGGCGGGCTTTTTCCCAGTCATCGCCACAGTCGGCGAGTATTTGGCGGTTGATGCGCTTTTTCTGTTCCCAAAGTTCCAGGGTTTCGAACAGGTAGTCCATGACGCCAGCGGTGTAGGCTCCCGCCGAAACTGCTCCCGCCATGACGATGCCCAAGCGGAAAATAGGTGGTTGTTGCATGGTGTGTCCTTTGCTGTTTTTTGAATGGAAAGAATTTTAAATATTACGGCGCAAGGTAGGAAAATGTCAGGAATGGCAGCTTGCAGCACAAGATAATGTGCTGAAAATCTACGATTCGATTTTTGCTCGCAACTGCTTGACTATCAAGCCATCAGAACAGGACGAAGCTGACGAAAGCCAATAACATGACCGCAAAAGCTGACAAGATGAAATACAGAAAATTGGAAATAAGATACTTCGCCGTTGTTTTCATCCAGCCTTGCCGATAGAATCGCTTCATCGCAATCAATGGGTAAATACCAGTTACCAACAAACTCAAGGAGACGACCGGCTCGGCCCAGTCTTCCATCCATTTTGAAAAGAAAAGGAGAATGGCCGTAAACAGGAACATGAAACTGTGAACATGAAACGAGAAAATGAGGTGCTCAAAATAAAAATAGTCGCGCCTTACGTACAGCAACTTGAGCACCAAGGCCAATAAAGGCATCATCACCAGCATCATCCACAGGGTGTTGCTAATCAGGAAAGGCATGAAATTGTCCCCGTTCTTCGACACCCTGATTTGCTGGCGCACAAAGACTTTCTCCCAGAAACCATTGATTTTGTACTTTGCCAAAAGGCTGTCTTCCTCCATGTTTTCGACGTCGTCCAAGGCAATTCGCACCTTTCTGGAGGAATCCGCCGTGACCTTAAAGCCCGGTTTCGACATCATCAGTGTATCCTGCTTTCCAAGGTTGATGAAAGAGCGGATAAAATTCAGGCTATCGTTGTCGGAACGGATATAGCTGCTGTCCATTTTCGCTAACAGCGTGTCCATTGCCGCCAAGGCGCTCCGGTTGTTGAAGGTTTTGGCGGTAGCCTGCTTTAGGGAATCCATTTGTAGGTAAAAAAGGTGCTTCTGGTGCAGTTCTTTTTTCTCATGGTACGCCTCCGGCAACCATTGCGACTTACTCTTGCTGACCATTACCGAAATCATGGCCAAGAGCAAAGC
>JADLHE010000600.1 GCA_020848965.1 Saprospiraceae bacterium | reverse complement strand
TTTTTCAAAAAACACCCCGAAGTACGGGAGGGGATTGGAAAATGGAATTTTCCAATCCCCTCCCGTACCCTCCTGATTGACTAAAATGTATAAACTGCGGCCATCAACACACTCGTGGCCGTTTTGGTAAACCCATCCTCTTGGTCGGTGAAAATCTCCTTCGAAGCCGACTCGAAGCGCACCTCTGGTATGAAAATAAGGTTGCCCGCTTTGAAATTGGCGGAGAGCGTGGTCGCTATTAGGCTTCCACCACCGACTGAGCTGAACACGTTCAGCCCTTTTGTATCGCTGAAATACTCCGAGCGGAGCGTCAGTCCGAACCAGTCTTTTGGGTCGAAATTGAGGTAGAGCGCCGTGCCCCACCAGGTGTTCATATCGCCAAACTCATTCTCGGCGTCCATGAACTGGTAGCTGGCTGCTGTTCCGTTCAACCCAAGGCTGAACTTTTCGGCAAGGGCCGCCGTGAGTACAATATCTACTTGCTTCACCCTTGAGCTATCGTTGAATTTGCCGCCTTGGTAGTTCAGATAGACCTTAATTTTCTCGTTGGCGCTGGTCGTGCTCAATTGCCCGATGACGTATTTTTCGTTGCCCGCAAACGACTTGAAATCGGTCGGGTTGGCCATGCCTAGCATGACGCCCCAATTGCCGAAGGTCTTCTCCGCCTTGATGCCCGTGTGCGAGAACGGCCCATAGCTGAACATATAGGACATGCTGTAATTGCGGTTCAGGAAAGGGTCAACGAGTTCATATCCGATGTGGGTGGCCCAATTACCCGCCGTCAATTTCAGGCCATTTTTAGTGGTATAGGAAAGGTTCAACTGCTTGATGGCGAGGCGGGTGTTGATGTCCGTATAGGCAAACTCTTCCGCCCGGCGGCCAAAGCCGACATCCGCCAAAAGGCCCACTTTGCCGAGGCTGTGCTCCAATTTGGCGGAGACCATGCCCAGTTCAAAATCATTGTGGCTGTTGGTGAAACTTGTGCGGTTGTTGCCTGCCGTCTTTGCAAAATCGTAACGGTAATAAACATCGGCAAAACCAGAGACTTTGAAAGGACTTGGTGCTGGGGCTGAGGTGTCGGCGGTGGCCGTTTGCGCAGTGGCGCTGACCAGGAGGCATAGGGATGCCATTCCTGTGAAGAGGATTTTTTGTAACATTGCAACGATTTTATTGAAAGATGAAATCGGTACGGCCTCCGGCTTGTGTCAGAAGCTGGAATGAAGGCCGTACCTTTTTTTGAGTTTGATTCTTTGATTGGGAAGTGAGTGGGAGTTTGATTTAAGATTGCAGATTACATGATTTACGATTGTTGATTTTGGGGGTCTGCCAACTTGGTAAAGTCAAGCCTTGAAAGCAAGGCGGCGGTCTCAATCTGAAATCTTAAATCATGTAATCTGCAATCTCAAATCAAACCTATTCTACCAATGGCAGCTCTGCCACCTTCCCATTTGCCTGCGGCACGAGCAAGGTGCCCTGCACATACTTCTCGTTGTGCTGTGTGGCGTCGAGGCCGATTTCTTCGTCAATGGAGCTTACCCGCATCGGCTCGATGATGTTTATCAGTTTAAAAATCAGGAATGAAACCACCCCGCTGTAAGCAACGGCGGCCAACATGCCCTTCAACTGCGTGAAGAAGAAGGCGAAACCGCCGTATATCAGCCCATCAGCGCCAGCGGCGTTTACGGTTTTGCTAGCAAAAACGCCCGTGAGCAACATGCCCACAATGCCGCCGAGGCCGTGGCATGGGAACACGTCCAAGGTGTCATCCAAAGAGGTTTTGGACTTGTAGTACACCGCCACGTTTGAAACAATGGCCGCAAATGCGCCAATGAAAATGCTTTGTGGAATTGGAACCAAGCCAGCGCCCGGCGTAATGGCCACGAGGCCCACCACTGCTCCAATGCAAAAGCCAAGCACGGATGGTTTTTTACCTTTCAATACATCAAAGAACATCCATGAAAGGCCAGCAGCGGCGGCGGCTGTATTGGTTGTTGCGAATGCAGAAACGGCCAAGGCATTTGCGCCAAGCGCCGAACCAGCATTGAAGCCGAACCAACCGAACCAAAGCAAGCCCGTGCCGATGAGCACGTAAGGGATGTTGGCTGGCGGAATCTCTTGGTTGTCAATATGCGCTTGGCGGCGCTTGAGCACTAGTGCACCCATGAGCGCTGCACAACCAGCGGAGATGTGAACCACCGTGCCACCAGCAAAGTCGAGCACGCCCATTTTGAACAAAAAGCCGTCAGGATGCCAAGACCAGTGCGCCAGCGGGGCGTACACCAGCAAGCTGAACAGTGCCGTAAACAATATATAAGAGGTGAAACGGATGCGCTCGGCCACCGCACCCACCACAAGGCCGGGTGTAATGATGGCGAACATCAGTTGAAAAAAGGCAAACAATGTCTTCGGGATGGTCGGAGCAAGGCTCCAAGGCTCTCCGGAGTTCACACCTTTAAAGAAAAGGAAAGTGGTCGGGTCGCCGATGAAGCCGCCGATATCGTCGCCGAAGGCGAGGCTGAAGCCAACGACAATCCAGATGACGCTGACGATGCCCGCCGCTACCACGCTTTTAATCATGGTAGAAATGACGTTCTTCCGGTGAACCATGCCACCATAGAAAAAGGCAAGGCCGGGCGTCATGAGGAAAACGAGCGCCGTGGCCACGAGAATCCAAGTCGTGTCCGCCGCATTGTACTTGTCGGTGCCCGCAAAATCGGGCAATGCCGGAACAAAAATGGAGGCCAGTGAAATAAGCGCCAATAAGATGAACGGTGCCGCTTGTTTAGTGGTCAATTTTTTCATAACAAATAATTTATCGGTGTAAAAAGAAATTGGTCAGCACATCGGGCATGAGGCATCATGCCTTCTGCAAGCATTTTTTTCCGATTGGAATTTGGATTTTACTTGATTTGGTAAGTGTTCAGTAAGGCTGGCTGCTATTTGGTAAGGCACGCTGCAAATATAGGGTAAAAAATACACCATGTCCAAAAATAAATCATTTTTTATCAAATACCCCATCAATTTTCAATTCAAATCTAACCTAAATGCTATTTTTTAGGAGTACACCCCCAAGAAAATAGGGGTATTGAGTCGAGATTACAAAAATAATTTTAAAACTGAATTCTGAAATTCTTGGAACCAACCAGCTTGTCGAAACCAATTTTGGGTTTGGCAAAAGGCGAATCCAAGCACCATAGTTTAAGCTTATGCTAATTTTTTTGCCTCCCTATTGCATCGTGTCAAAACAACACCTACATTTGCCGCATCAATGACGACGCAGTTCACATATAACCTTACCATCACGAGCATGCCGGCGCACATGCCGCAGCCTCGTCGTCGTGCGTTCCGTCCAGCCCGTAAGGGCTAATAATTTACATATAACCACCTTTGTGGGAGTTTCTTTCCCACCTGCCCTGCCGGGTAAGCCCGCATTTTTTCACAATTGATTCAAGTTGATTATTGGTTTCAAGGACTTTGGAAGATTCCGTTGCCTGAAATTTTTCGTCAGCGTCAATTTTTAAAAAATCTCAGCAAAATGAATGTGACCGTTCATGTTGCGGGGGAGGCGCATGCCTCCTATGCAGAAGAAATCTGTTCCCTACTCGAAATCTCGGCCCAGCAACGGGGCACCGGTATCGCCCGCCGGTCGCCCGACTATATAAGGCGGAAGATTGAATCCAGCAATGCCGTCATCGCCCTGACGGACGACGGTAAGCTAGCTGGGTTCTGCTACATCGAGATTTGGAGCCACGGGAAATACGTTGCCAACTCCGGCCTCGTGGTGGCCCATGATTTCCGGCAACTGGGCCTGGCCAAGCAAATCAAGCGCCGGGTCTTCGACCTCGCACGGGACAAATACCCGGCTGCCAAGGTCTTTGGCATTACCACGAGCCTGGCCGTGATGAAAATAAATTCGGAACTCGGCTATAAGCCCGTCACCTTCTCCGAACTTACCCAAGACGAAACCTTCTGGGACGGCTGCCAAAGCTGCCCCAACTTCGACATCCTCCAGCGCTGCGGCAGGAAGATGTGCCTGTGCACGGGCATGCTCGCCCCCAGCAAAATCGAAGAAATGGAGGCTGAAAATGAAAAAATCAGCCTCGTGGAGATGATATTGAAAAACGAAGCCGTAGCGGCTTGACACGCGAGGAGGGTGGCACACTGATTAAACTGATTTGACAGATGAACACTGATTTTTTGCTAATAAAATCCGTTTAAATCAGTCTAATCCGCCCAATCCGTGTACCATCCTCCTCGCGAGAAAAAACAATCAGCATGAAAATAACACTTGCATACTCAGGTGGCCTTGACACCTCCTTTTGCATCAAATACCTGACCGAGCAAGGCCACGAAATCCACTGCGTAACGGTGGACACGGGCGGCTTTACTCCCGCCGACATTGAAGCGATGGAAGCCAAGGCGTTCCGGCTCGGCGCTGCCAGTTTCCGCTGTGTGGACGCCGTGCGGGACTACTACGAGCAGTGTATCCGCTACCTCGTTTTTGGGAATGTGCTGCGCAACAACACCTACCCCTTGTCTGTCAGTGCCGAGCGGATGTTCCAAGCGGTGGCCATTGCGAAGCAAGCGCAACTAATTGGCAGTGAGGCGATTGCGCACGGCAGCACGGGTGCTGGCAACGACCAGGTTCGCTTCGATTTGGCCTTTTCAGTGCTTTGCCCTGAGATGCAAATCATCACGCCCATACGTGACCATCGTTTTTCACGGGAGGAGGAAGTGGCCTATCTCGCCAAGCACGGCTTCGAGTGGACGCAGCAAAAGGCCAAGTACAGCATAAACCCCGGCATCTGGGGCACGAGCGTGGGCGGGGCGGAGACGCTGACCTCGCATTTGCCCCTGCCTGAAAGCGCATGGCCAACGCAATTGACTGAAAATGAGCCAGCTGAAATCAGTTTAACTTTTGAAAAAGGCGAGCTGGTTGGCGTGAACGGCCAAGTTTTCGAGCATCCCGTAGAGGCCATCCAAGCCTTGCAAGCCCTCGCCGCACCCTACGCCATCGGACGTGATACGCACGTTGGCGATACCATCATTGGCATAAAAGGCCGGGTTGGCTTTGAGGCAGCGGCCCCGCTCATCATCATCAAGGCGCACCACCTTTTGGAAAAACACACCCTCGTCAAATGGCAGCAATACTGGAAGGAGCAGCTCGCCAACTGGTACGGCATGATGCTCCATGAAGCGCTTTTCCTCGACCCAGTGATGCGCAATATCGAGGCGTTTTTGGCCTCCACGCAAGAGTCGGTGACGGGCGAGGTCTTCGTCAAGTTCCTGCCCTATCGCTTTGAATTACAGGGAGTTAAGTCAGATTTTGACCTGATGCAAAGTGAGGCGGGCAAGTACGGCGAGATGAACAACGGCTGGTCGGGTGAGGACGTGAAGGGGTTCACGAAAATATTGGGGAATCAGTTGAAGATATATCAATCCACCCGAAAGCGGGAGGAGGTTTAGAGGTTTTTACGGGGGCGGATATGGTATTTTTCCATTACCTCCGGCAAACTGACTCCATTGAGTTTCGATAATTCTATTAGCTGTTGGAGGTATTCAAGCTGGCGTTCTTCGAGTTTATAAGTAAACTGCAACAGTTCTGCGTGCTCAGTTTCAGATAAAGTCTCGTCTTGTAGTTTATTGAAAAGATAATTGTAGCGAGTACGGAATGGCTTGGGCATACGTTGCCTAATCAGTCGAAGCAAGCGAGCTTCTTCCTTTTTGAAAAGCGTTTCGCTATCGTTTTCCATTTCCATAAAATTTAAAGACTCGACCTGAAAAACCTGACAAATAGGTTGGAAACAAACTTAAATGAAAAACGGAAAATATAAGGCATACCGTTGCCTTCTAATTTCATAATTTCTCAATTTCATGCTAAAAATCGGCATCATCGGCGGAGCAGGCTACACAGCAGGGGAACTCATCCGTCTCCTGCTGCACCACCCAGCAGCGGAAATCGCCTTCGTGCAGAGCCGCAGTTCGGCGGGCAAGCCCGTGTCCAGCGTCCATGACGACCTCGTGGGGGATACGGACTTGCGCTTCGTGGCCGAAATGCCAACCGAGCCGGACCTGCTGTTCCTCTGCTCCGGCCACGGCGAGTCAAAGGCATTTTTGGAGAAAAACAATTTCTCCAACTCACTGAAAATCATTGACTTGAGCCATGATTTTCGGCTCCAGCGCCCCGGCAACGACTTCGTTTATGGCCTCCCAGAACTGAACCGGACGGCTATTTGCGAAGCGCAAAAAATCGCCAATCCCGGCTGCTTCGCAACGGCCATACAGTTGGCATTACTGCCCTTGGCCGCAAAGGGATTGCTGAACGACGAGGTACACGTCCACGCCATCACCGGCTCCACGGGGGCAGGCCAGCAGCCGACGGACACGACGCATTTTAGTTGGCGAGCCAACAACCTGAGTATCTACAAGCCTTTCGGCCACCAGCACCTTGGCGAAATTGGGCAGAGCCTGCGGCAATTGCAGCCCAGCTTCGACAAGGCCGTGAACTTCCTGCCCGTTCGGGGCGATTTCACGAGGGGCATTTTCGCCAGTGCGTACACCCATTGCAAAGCGACGGAAAGCCAAGTGAAGGAGCTGTACAAGACGTTTTACGAAGCTGCCCCATTTACCAAAATCACCGACGAAAACCCCTCGCTGAAGCAGGTGGTGAACACCAACAAATGCCTGCTCCACTTGGAAAAACATGGTGATAAAATTCTGATAATCAGCCTAATAGACAACCTGCTGAAAGGCGCATCCGGGCAGGCGGTTCAGAATATGAACCTCATGTTCGGGCTCCCGGAAACGGCAGGGCTTGGCCTAAAAGCCACCGCATTTTAACAATCAAACAATTCAACAATCATAGCAATGACACTCTTCGATGTCTATCCACTTTTCCCTATTGACATTCAGCGCAGCCACGGCTGCCACGTCTATGACCAGCACGGCAGGCGCTACCTCGATTTTTACGGGGGGCACGCCGTCGTTTCCATCGGCCACTCGCACCCGCATTTTTTGAAACGGGTGAAAGACCAGATGGACAAAATCGCCTTTTACTCCAATTTCGTGGAAAACGAACTACGGGAGGCGCTGGCGGCGAAGCTCGGCCAGTTGTCGGGATACGCTGATTATCAATTGTTTATGGTAAACAGTGGAGCGGAGGCCATCGAAAATGCACTGAAATTGGCGAGCTTCCAGAATGGCCGCACGAAGGTCGTCGCCTTCGGCAAAGGCTTCCACGGGCGCACCGCCGCTGCCGTGAAAATCACCCACGACCCTAGCATCCAAGCACCCATCAACCACGGCTTTGAAGTGGAGTACCTGCCTTTTGAAGACCTCGAAGCCGTTGAAAAAGTACTTTCTAAAGGCGACGTGACGGCGGTCGTCATCGAGGGCATCCAGGGCATTGGCGGCATCAACGAACCATCGGCGGGCTTCCTGCGGGGGCTGTCGGCGCTTTGCGAAGCACACGGCACTTGCCTGGTTTTGGACGAAATCCAGTCCGGCTACGGTCGCACGGGCCGCTTCTTTGCCCACCAACACGCTGGCATTCGCCCCGACCTCATCACCATCGCCAAGGGCATGGGCAATGGCTTCCCCATCGGCGGGGTCATCATTTCGCCCAAATTCAAGGCTCGGCACGGGTTGCTCGGCACCACTTTCGGTGGTACGCACATGGCTTGCGCTGCGGCGCTCGGCGTGTTGGAAGTGATTGAAAATGAGCGGCTTATCGAAAATGCGGCCAAGCAGGGGGAGCGGCTTAAAGCTGAATTGCAAGGCTTGGAAGGCATCAAGGAAATCCGTGGCAAGGGCTTGATGATTGGCGTGGAATTCGAGTTTCCCGCTGCGCCGTTCCGCAAAAAATTGATGGAAGAGTTCGGCGTGTTCACGGGTTCGTCATCCAACAAAAACACCATGCGCCTGCTGCCGCCGCTTTGCGTGAGCGATGAAGAAGTGGAGGAGTTTTTGGGGGCATTTCGGGCGTGTTTGGAGGCTGTGATAGAAACTGTTTCACAATAAATTCAAACAAAACTAAATGAACCAAAAGCGCATCCAATTAACGCTGTTTGTTGATGAAAACCAATCCGCAACAATTGAAAAAATACGGCGTGAATTTAACCCAATTCAATATGATTTAATTAAAAGCCATGTCACGCTTTGCCGAGAGGATGAATTGGAGAAAATAGAAGAAGTTAAGCGAAGTTTAATCGTATTAAATCATGGCCCAATCACTATTGAATTTGGCAATATGGTCAGGTTTTCCGAGGGTAAAGGCCTTATGATTCCTGCATTTGGCGAAAATGAACCCTTCCAAAAATTAAGGGCGAATATTTTAAAAGGAATCATTGAGCATCCAAGAAAACAGGAGCCGCATATCACCTTGATGCACCCCCGAAATTCCACCTGTAACGACGCAATATTCGAGCAGGTAAAAGCGCATGACTTACCCCGCAAAATTGAATTCAATAAAATAAGCCTAATTGAACAGGAGATGGGCAAGCAATGGCATATCTTGGAAGAATTTGAATTAAAAACAATGAACTAAATGCAGCATTTCACCAGCATAACCGACGTCCCCAACCCCGACGCCCTCATCCAACGGGCCTTGGAAATCAAGCGGGCCGTCAACCGTCCGCCGTCAACCGTCAACCACAAAACCTTGGTTTTGCTCTTCTTCAACCCCAGCCTCCGCACCCGCCTCAGCACCGAGAAGGCGGCGCAGACCCTCGGCATGAACGTCATCACGATGAACGCCGATGCGGGCTGGAAAATCGAGTTCGAGGACGGCACGGTGATGGACGGCGACAAGGCCGAGCACGTGCGGGAGGCAGCAGGCGTCATCAGCCAGTACGCCGACATGATTGGCATCCGCTCCTTCCCGACGCTGAAAGACCGGGACTGGGACTATGCCGAGGTCGTTTTGAACCAATTTAAAAAATACGCCAGCGTGCCCATCATCAGCTTGGAATCGGCGACGCTGCACCCGCTCCAGTCCCTCGCCGATGCAGTGACGATTGAGGAATTCAAGACGAAACCCCGCCCGAAAGTCGTGCTCACCTGGGCACCCCATGTGCGGGCATTGCCGCAGGCGGTGCCCAATTCCTTCGTGGAATGGATGAAAAACCGTGACGTGGAACTCGTCGTGACACATCCGCCGGGCGTTGAGCTTACACCGCAATTCGTTGATAATGTGCGAGTTGAGTACGACCAGCAGCGAGCGTTCGAGGGGGCAGATTTTATTTACGCCAAAAACTGGTCGTCGTACACTGACTACGGCCAAATCATTTCACCGAAGGAAAACTGGGTGGTGACGCCCGAAAAAATGGCACTCACCGACAACGCCCGCTTCATGCACTGCCTTCCCGTCCGCCGCAACGTGGTAGTGGCCGATGCCGTACTGGACGACCCTCGGTGCTTGATTTTTGAGCAGGCGAAGAACCGGGAAGTGGCGGCGCAGGCAGTTTTGGAGGGGTTGATAAGAGTTGATAAAAGTTTATGATGTTGATACCCGACGCCCATCAACCCTTATCAACCTCATCAACTTTATCAACCATGAAATTATCTATCCTCAAAATCGGCGGCAAACTCCTCGACGACGATGCCCAACTCGGTTCGGCTTTGTCTGCTTTCGCCAATATCGAAGGCCCAAAAATCCTCGTCCACGGCGGTGGCAAAAAGGGCAGCGAAATCAGCCGACGGCTCGGCATCGAACCGCAAATGGTGGATGGCCGTCGCATCACCGATGCTGCCACGTTGGAGGTAGTGACGATGGTGTATGCTGGTCTGCTGAACAAGACAGTAGTGGCCAAATTGCAGGCGCTCGGCTGCAACGCCATCGGCCTGAGCGGGGCAGATGGGAACGTCATTTTATCGAAAAAAAGAGGCGCTGGCGCAATAGATTACGGCTTCGTCGGCGATGTGAAAAATGTAAATAATTCATTGATAATCAATTTTTTAAAAAACAATCTAAGTCCCGTACTCAGCCCAATCACGCACGATGGACAAGGCCAGTTGCTCAACACCAACGCCGATACCATCGCCCGGTTCCTGGCCGTTTCGCTGGCGCAAAATTTCGAGGTGACACTGAAGTTTTGCTTCGAAAAAAACGGCGTCCTGCTCGACCCCACAGACGATGCTTCCGTGCTGCCATCGCTTGATGCGAATTGCTACGAACAGCACAAAAAATCGGGCGTCATCAGTGAGGGGATGCTGCCTAAATTAGACAATGCGTTTGCCGCAAAAAATGGTGGCGTGAGGGAGGTTTGGGTGTGTGGGATTAATGGGATTTCTGGACAAAAAGGGACTCAAATTTTATAACCAAAGTGCTAAAAATCGAAGCCATCCACCTGCTCCAGCAGCTCATCGCCACTCCTTCGTTTTCGAGGGAAGAGGCTGCCACGGCTGACCTGCTGGCGGTGTTTTTCCATCGGAAAAACATCCCAACGGAGCGGGCGGGCAACAACATCTGGGCACGGGCCAAGCACTGGCAGCCCGACCGCCCTACCCTGCTGCTTTGCTCGCACCACGACACGGTGCGGCCCGTGGCTGGCTGGCAGGGTGACCCTTTCCAACCAGCGGTCGAGGAGGGCAAATTGTATGGCTTGGGCAGCAACGATGCCGGGGCTTCGCTGGTAGCCTTGGCGGCGGTTTTCGCCCATTTTTACGAAGAAAAAGACCTGCCTTGGAACCTGATTTTTCTCGGCGCAGCGGAGGAGGAAGTATCTGGTAATCAAGGCGTTGCGATGGTGCTGCCACAATTGGAGCAAATTGACTGCGGCATCGTCGGCGAGCCGACGGGGATGCAGATGGCCGTCGCCGAAAAGGGCCTCCTCGTAGTGGACGCCACTGCCCATGGCAAGGCCGGACACGCCGCCCGTGACGAGGGCGAAAACGCCATTTACACTGCCTTACAGGACATCGAATTTTTGCGAAGCTACCAATTTGAAAAGACCTCCGACCTGCTCGGCCCGGTGAAAATGACGGTGACACAAATCGAGGCGGGCACCCAGCACAACGTCGTACCGGACACCTGCCGCTTCGTGGTGGACATCCGCACGAACGAGCGCTACACGAACGAAGAGGTCTTCGCCATTTTGCAAACAAAACTCCGCTCCGAGCTGCGGGCACGTTCCTTCCGCCTCAACTCGTCGAGCATCCCGCCCGACCACCCGCTGGTGCGCAGGGGTGAGGCGCTGGGTTTGCGAAGCTACGGCTCCCCCACCCTCTCCGATGCAGCGCTGATGCCGTTCCCGACCTTGAAAATCGGACCGGGGGAGAGCGAAAGGTCGCACACGGCGGATGAATTTGTTTACCTTCGGGAAATCGAGGAAGGAATTGATGTTTATAAAAAGTTGATAATAGGTTGATAAAGTTGATGAAGTCACTGCGACCCCATCAACCCTTATAAACCGTTATCAACCCTTACCAACCAAGCAATGAAACTCTGGTCCAACACACAGACAGTCAACAACTTAGTCGAAAAATTCACCATCGGGCAGGACAATGTCCTCGACCTGCGGCTGGCCCGTTTCGACGTGCTCGGCACCTTGGCGCATATCCAAATGCTGGCCTCCATCGGGCTGCTGACGGCGGCGGAACTGGCCGTTTTGCAGCCTGCCCTTCGGGCAATTTTGGGGCAAATCGAGGCGGGCGAGTTAGCCATTGAGCCTGGGGTTGAGGATGTGCATTCGCAGGTGGAACTGCTGCTTACCCGCTCCCTCGGAGATGTGGGCAAGAAAATCCATGCTGGTCGCTCCCGCAACGACCAAGTGCTGGTGGACCTGCGCCTGTTTTTCCGCTCCGAAATCCGGGAGGTGACGGGGCTAGTCGGCGAGTTGTTCGAGGTGCTGATGGCACAGGCGTCGGCGCACGAGGACGTGCCCATGCCCGGCTACACGCACACGCAGGTGGCGATGGTGTCGTCGTTTGGGCTGTGGTTCAGTGCCTACGCCGAGTCATTGGCGGACGACCTGCGGCTTTGGCAATCCGTTTTTGACATCATCAACCAAAACCCGCTCGGCTCGGCGGCTGGCTATGGCAGTTCGTTCCCCCTCGACCGCCGAATGACGACGCAGTTGCTGGGGTTTAAGGACTTGAATTACAACGTGTTGCATGCGCAAATGGGGCGAGGCAAGTCGGAGCAGTTTCTCAGCTTCGCAATGGCGGGACTGGCGGCCACGCTCGGCAAATTCGCCGCCGACGTCTGCCTTTTCAACAGCCAAAACTTCGGTTTTTTGAAGCTGCCCACCGAGTTCACCACGGGCAGTAGCATCATGCCGCACAAGAAAAACCCCGATGTTTTCGAGCTGATTCGGGGCCGTTGCAGCCGGATACAGACGCTGCCGCAACAGGTATCCGCTGTCACCGCCAACCTCACGAGCGGCTACCACCGGGATTTTCAAATCTTGAAAGAGACCGTTTTCCCCGCCCTCGATGAACTGAAGGATTGCCTGCGGCTGGCCATTTTGAGCATCCCGAAATTTGAGGTGAACGAGCATATTTTGACGGATGAAAAATACCGCTACCTCTTCACGGTGGAGGTGGTGAACCGCCTCGTGCTGGAGGGTGTTCCGTTCCGGGAAGCCTACCGTCAAGTTGC
>JADLHE010000599.1 GCA_020848965.1 Saprospiraceae bacterium | reverse complement strand
TACCTACATCGTGCATACGACGCACACCCACGGCGATGGAAGGGATGAGCAATGCAAGGCTGTAAATAGAGGAAAGGACTTCAAATTTCATCATCCCGCCGATAAACCCTAGGCCAAAGGAAATAATGATGTTGAAGAGCGCAAAATACCAATACTCGGCCCTCCTCGCACGGCCATTAAAGTTTGCATAATTTTCGAGGACAACTTTTTTGTAGTAATCAAACATGATGAAAAATTTAGTTGGTTAAGAATTAAAAATGAATCCATTTGACAAGGCTTGTTTGCCTTCCAATGCTTCCTCAGATGTAGAGCCAGTCTCTTTTCCACAAAAATCTCTCTGCCTACTTTTTTAGCCCTGCTTGGCAAACATACAAACAGAAATGAATATTGCACTACATAATGGCGATTTTGGTTGTGCCAAAATGCGGCATAACGGTATTCTGTATCGTTTAGCTTGTGGGGGGGCTTTTCCAAACCAGTGCCCCCGCTCCCAGCAGCGCCGCATCATTCTCCCCCAGCGCCGAGGGCAATACCTTGATTTTGTGGCCCTTGTGAAACGCCAGCGAGTGATTTTCAAAGCTCTCAATTGTTGGCACAAAGAGCAGGTCGCCTGCCATAGCCAACCCACCGGACAGCACCACTGCCTCCGGCTCGAACCACGCAGCCATATCAGCTATGGCTCTGCCCAGCACCTCGCCCGTTTGGCCGAAGGCCGCCAAGGCAAGCGCATCGCCAGCCTGTGCTGCTTCGAAGATGTGGCGAGCTGTCATGCTGTCATAGCTTTCGCTGCGCAATGTGCTGTGCGTCATCGTGTTGGCCATCAGCGCAAAGACTGTTCGCTTCAGGCCCGTGGCGCTCACGTAGGTCTCGGTGCAGCCAAACCGACCGCAGCCGCAGGCCCTTCCGCCCGGCTCCACACAGATATGCCCCGCTTCGCCGCCATGCCCGAACTCGCCGCCGAGCAACTGCCCATTGGCCACGATACCAGCGCCAAGGCCCGTACCCAGTGTCAGCAGCAAGAAGTTTTTCATGCCTTTGGCTGCGCCATAATGCCACTCGCCGAGGATGCTGGCATTGCTGTCCTTGACCAGCGAAGTGGGTACGCCGTAGCGTTCCTGCACCGTTTTTACAAACTCCACCACGGGCGCAAAAGGCAGGTTGGCAGCGTTTTCGATGGTGCCTTTCTGCTCGTTGGCGCTGGGTGCCCCGGCAGCGATACCCGCCAATTGCGAAGCACCCACACCGCCCAACAGCGCATCGGTTGTGGTGAAAAGATGCTCGAAAAAGTCGTGCTCGTCCGTACGGTCGGCAGTGGAAAAGGAGCTGCGGGCAGTGATATTGCCCTGTGGGTCAATCAGCGCCAGCTTGGTGGAGGTGCCGCCGATGTCTATGCCTAGTGCGAGTTTCATGTATTGCGGTTTACCCCTGTGGGGTGGTCGGTGGTCGGCCTGCTGGTGGACGGTTTGCGCTTCGCAAAAAAAGTACACCGGGTTTGGCTGCAACCGAGGTTGTGATGGGCGATTTTAGCGTTTTTTCCCAAAATGCCCCTCATTTTTTACTTCGCAAATAAATCGAGGCAGTTCAGAAAAGTATGCCCCGGAACGCCGCCACGGGCACAACGGATTGATAATTAGTACGTTGCGCTTGCAGCGGCGTTGCGTGAAATACAAACTCGCAACTGCTTCGCTACTTTACCCCCGACACTTTGAACGAGTATGCCACCTGCGCATTCATTTCGCCCAACCCAATCGTCGGTACGGTGACGACCAAGTCGTTCCCCTGCTGCGCCCATGCGAGCGGCTTGCCACTGTAACCAAGCAGCACAACTTGAGCGCCTTTGGCTGCCGTTACGCCTTTCAGCACCATTCTTCCCTTCGGTAAAACGGGCGTGATGGCAAAGAGCGCATCGCCTTTCTTCGTAAAAAATACCTCCTTCACGGCCATGCCTGGCTCTGGGCTGACGGTCTGTTTCAGGATGAAATCTGCGGCGATATAGGCCTTTTGATTGTACTTCTCTTTGTACTGTTCGGCGGTCATCTGCAGCCCTGGCGACCACTGCACGGGCGTCCGCCATTTTTCCGTTTCGTAAATGGCCTCGCCGTTTGTTTTCAGCCACTCCCCGATGCCCAGCAGGCGGTCCTGCATGATGGCGGGAATCTTGCCGCTGCCATCCGGCCCGATGTCGAGCAGGAGGTTGCCGCCGTGCGCCACGATGTCGGCGAGCGTAAGCACCAGGGTTTGCACCGAGGAGTAGTCCGTGGCGTCCTCTTGTTTGTTGTAGCCGAAGCTGAAGCCCATGCCCCGGCACTCTTCCCAGTAGCGTTTGCGGTCGGCGGCGCTCTCGTACTCCGGGCTGAAATAGCCGCCGTGGTGGTGCCGGATGCCCTTGCCCCAGCGGTCGTTCACGGCCACTTTGTCCTTCACGGCGCTCTCGTTGAACAGCCAAGTGAGGAACTCCCGGCTGCGCCAAGTGGTGTCGCTGGCCTCCCAGTCGCCGTCCGGCCAGACGACATCGGGCTGGTAGCGGTTCACGAGGTCTTTCAGTTGTGGCAGGGTGTGCTCCGCAACGAACTTGTCACGGTCGGCGAGCCAAAGCGGGTTGAACCACTCGTAGAGGGAGTAGTAGAGGCCGAATTTCACGTCTGTCTTTTTCACCGCCTTTTGCAGGTCGCCAATGAGGTCACGCTTGGGGCCGCAGTCCACGGCGTTCCACGGGAAGCCCCAGGTTTTATTGGCCTCAGCGCTCGGCCAGAGGCAGAAGCCGTCGTGGTGCTTAGAGGTGAGCACGATGTATTTCGCCCCGGCATCCTCGAAGAGTTTGGCCCATTCGTCAGGGTTGAACAGCTCCGCCCGGAAGTCGTCGCCGAACTGGTAATAGCTGTAATGCCGCCCGTAGTTTTGGTTGTGGTACTTAAAAATGACCGCTGGGTCGGTGATGTTATTGCCCCAGCAAGTGCGGTTTTGCAGCCAATACTGGTACCATTCGGAGTAGGTGCCCACGGGCGCCCAAGCCGGCACTGAGTACGGCCCCCAGTGAATGAAGATGCCAAATTTGGCATCCATGAACCAGTCCGGCACGGGGCGGGCGTCGAGGCTGGCCCAGGTGGGTTCGTATTTTCCTTGCCTACCGGTAGGAAGGTTTTGGGAGAAAACGGGTGCTGCAAATAGCAGCAAGATGCTGATAATGAGGAGGTTGAGTTTGTTTTTCATGTTGTTTTGATTGCCATTGTTTTGATTTTGGATTTCAGGTTGGGGAAAAATACAGCCCGCCAAATCTAAAACCTTATGCCATCTATCTGAAATCTTAAATCAATTCTTTTGTGGCGACTGCCTATTCCAAAATGGTCGGCTATCGCTCCTAGGCAATCTTTGCCTTGCCCTTCCCTAAAAATTGTGGTGAAGGAAAACGTGGGCTACTACCTCCATCCTCAGAAAGTATTCGTTGTTTGACCTTTTCAGTTGGTTTTCCCGGCTCACCTCCCCATCTTCGCCGCTGAAATGATACGGTTGACGGAATCCCCCATCCAGTATCCAGCATCAAGAATCCAGTATCCAACCAACATGCAAAGCACCGCATTTGAAGTAACAGGAGGCCGCACGCTGAGCGGCAGCATTGTGCCGAAAGGCGCAAAAAACGAAGCCTTGCAGGTCATCTGCGCCCCGCTGCTCACCAGCGAGAAGGTCACCATTTCCAATATCCCCGACATCGCCGACGTGCGTGCCCAAATAGAGCTGATGCGGGGCCTCGGCGTGAAGGTCGAACGGCTCGCCCCCGACACCTATACTTTCCAGGCCGATGCCGTGGACGCCAATTTTTATGAAAACAAGGATTTCCTGCAAAGTGCCAAGCGTATCCGTGGCTCGGTCATGCTCTTGGGGGCGCTGTTGAGCCGCTTCCGCAAGGCGCTGCTGCCACAGCCCGGCGGCGACAAAATTGGGCGGCGCAGGCTCGATACCCACTTCCTCGGCCTGCAAAAGCTCGGTGCAGACTTTCGCTACGACGCCGACGAGCGCATTTATTTCATTGAAGCGCCCCAACTGCGGGGCACTTATTTGTTGATGGATGAAATATCGGTGACGGGCACGGCCAACGTCCTCTTCGCTGCCGTGATGGCCGAAGGAACCACCACCATTTACAACGCCGCCTGCGAGCCATACGTGCAGCAGCTTTGCAAAATGCTGAACCGGATGGGTGCCAAAATCAGCGGCATCGGCTCGAACCTGCTCACCATCGAAGGCGTGAAAAGCCTCGGCGGCACGGAGCACCGCTGCCTGCCAGACATGATTGAAATCGGCAGTTTCATTGGCCTTGCGGCAATGACGCAGTCCGACATCACCATCAAGGATTGTGCGGTGAGCGAGTTGGGCAATATCCTCCCCGTCTTCGAGCGGATGGGCGTGAAAATGAACATCCAAGGCGACGATATCCACATCCCAGCGCAGGAAGAAATCGAAATCCAGTCGTTCATTGATGGCTCCATCATGAACATCTATGACTCGCCGTGGCCGGGCTTCACGCCTGACCTCATGAGCATCGTGCTCGTGATGGCCACCCAGTGCAAGGGCAGCGTTTTGATTCACCAAAAAATGTTCGAAAGCCGCCTTTTCTTCGTGGACAAGCTGATTGACATGGGTGCCCAAATCATCCTTTGCGACCCGCACCGGGCCACGGTCATCGGCCTGAACCGTCGTTTCCAACTCCGGGGCATCGAAATGACCTCGCCCGACATCCGGGCGGGCGTGGCGCTGCTCATAGCCGCCCTTTCGGCCAAGGGCAAGAGCACCATCAACAATATCCACCAGATTGACCGGGGCTACGAGCGCATTGACGAAAGGCTGAATGCGCTTGGAGCGGAGATTAAAAGAATTTAACCCTTTTTGAAGCGGCTTTGCCGCTTCAAAAAGGGTATTTTTTT
>JADLHE010000598.1 GCA_020848965.1 Saprospiraceae bacterium | reverse complement strand
TTTTTCAAAAAAGAAGAATAAATAGCCCAAATGGTAAGGCGTAGCTTCGGGTATGTTGACAATCAGGTTCGGTACGCCACCTTCGGTATGTGCTTGCAAAGTGCCCTGTGCTGCTTTTTTGTTGACGAAATCCATGGTTTTTCCAGCGAGGTAGTTCAGGCCATCCAAGTCAACTGCCTCCCTTTCCAAGGTAATGTCGTGCGCAGGTTCTTCAATATTCAATAGGGTTTCAAACAAATGTCGGCGGCCATCTTGAATGTACTGCCCCAGCGAGTGAAGGTCGGTCGTGAAATCGGCACTGGCCGTGAAGATGCCTTTGCCGTCCTTCCCTTCCGACTCGCCAAATAGCTGTTTCCACCATTCCGCCACGAAATGCAGGCGAGGTTCGTAATTGATGAGCATTTCAATGGCCTTGCCTTTGTTGTAAAGGATATTGCGAAGCGCAGCATATTGTAGGCAGTGGTTTTGCTCAAAAGGCAATTTAGCGTCGGCTTGGGCATCAGCGGCACCATTTAACAGGTCCTCCAAGTTGATGCCAGCAACCGCTATTGGCAGTAGGCCCACGGCAGTCAGCACGGAAAAGCGACCGCCCACGTCGTCAGGCACAACGAAGGTCTCATAACCTTCTTCCATTGCTAGTTTTTTCAAAGCGCCTTTGGCCTTGTCCGTGGTGGCGTAGATTCGCTTGCGAGCTTCTTCCACGCCATATTTTTCCTCCAGCTTCTTTTTGAAAATGCGGAAGGCGATGGCCGGCTCGGTAGTGGTGCCCGATTTGGAAATCACATTGACCGAAAAATGGCGGTCGCCAATGAGTTCAAGCAAGTGCGTGATATAGACGGGTGAGATATTGGTGCCTGCAAAATAGATTTCAGGGGTTTTCCGCAGCTTCTTGGGCAGGTTGTTGTAAAAGCTATGCGACAGCATTTCAATAGCTGCCTTTGCGCCAAGATAGGAGCCACCGATGCCGATGACCACCAGCACTTCCGATTGTTGCTGAATGCGTTTCGCTGCTTGCTTGATGCGCTTGAACTCCGTGCGGTCGTATTTCTTGGGAAGGTCGAGCCATCCTAAAAAATCGTTGCCGGGGCCTTTGCGGCTTTCCAACAGTTTGGCAGCAGCTTCTGTAGGTGCTGCCATTTGGCTAACTTCGTGCGGCAGTACGTAGGGCTGCGCAAAAGCGTAATCGAAAGAAATCTTTTTCATTTTACTTGCTTTCAAAACAGTGCAGGCTTCAAGGTTTTTGGACAGTCCAGTTCAAAGACCATAAAGCCAGCCTTCAAAAAACGGCGCAATTTAGAAATTTTCATGGCGAAGCATCTTGAAACTGGTAGGCACGGCGAGGAAATTGCGGTGGAGCACCTTCGGCAAGCTGGATTTGTGATTCTGGAGACCAATTGGCGCCACCGTCGGCTGGAAGTGGACATCATTGCCCGTGAGGGCGATATTCTGGTTTTTGTGGAGGTGAAGACCCGGAGTTATGACTATTTCGGCAAACCGGAGGAGTTCGTTTCTGCGGCAAAAGAAAGGCGGCTGGCCAGTGCTGCCGCCGCTTATATGGAACAGACCGGCCATGAATGGGCCATGCGCTTCGATGTGGTTTCTGTACTAAAGCAAAAAGATGGGAACTTCAAAGCAGAACTGATTCGGGACGCTTTTTTCCCTGGCATATAAAGCTGGGGGGAGCTACTCCATTTCAATCAGCACCTCGCCTTTGTCAACGGGTTTGCCTTTGGCAACCACCACTTTTTTCACCTTGCCCACCCCCGGTGATTTGATGACGTTTTCCATTTTCATCGCCTCCAAAATGAGCATCGGTTCGCCTTGTTCGACCGTTTGGCCCGGCTCTACTAAAATACTCAGTACCAAGCCCGGCATGGGGGCCTTTATGGCGCTGATTTTATGGGCCACTTTGGCAGAAAGGCCCATTTTTTTCACCAAAGCGTCCAGTTCATCCTGAATTTTGACGGTTTTCTGTTTGCCATTCAATTCAAGCACAACGGTTTTTGAATCCAAATCCAAGGAAATCACCGTTGCCAAACTGGACAGCCCATCTTTCAAAACGTGGAACTCGCCAGCATTGGTTTCAACTATATCCACCGCTTCCAGTAGATCGGTTGATAGTTGCACCTCGGCTTTGTCGTTGACGATTGCGGAATATTGAGCAGACATTTTAAACTAATTAATTGATAATCAATATAATGACGTCAAGATTTATTGACTTTCACCCTCCCTAATTTTGACATGAAGACCACATCAAAACCAGTGAACACGAAGAAAATGAAGAAAAATGGGATTGTGAACAGCTTATCGGTTGGGTGGTAGAGCCGAACAAAAGCCACTACAAAAGCCACCGCCAGAAACATCCTCAAAAAGCTGAACCCCATGATCGCTCTTGTGAAAGCATTCCTGTCAGCGCTTTGTGCCGCTTTTACAGATGGAAAATACATCACAACTGCCAATACAGCAAAAAACACCAAGCTAGCTGCGGACATTGTGGCATAGGCCGCAAATGGTTGAAAAATATGGAGGAAGTAAAGTATGACAGCGGTCAGGATGGTCACCAGCAGAAGCTGAGAAAAAAAACGACGGTGGTTCATTTTCGTGAACGAATCAATGATTAGGTAAAGGAATGGGTTGTGTACCTTCTGAAAACAACAAGGACGCATATTGCAGCCAATCAGAGATTCAATTAAACCCCAATTTACAGCAATATGCGTCCGATTTTCCTGCTACTGGCTCAAAACCAGCAGTTTATCAGTTTGCCTTCGCAAACTCACCGGCTTTGCCGGAAATTGTTTTGGCCTCCGATTCGGTTTGAACCATCTTCTTTGCATCTGGAGATGAGTTCTTGTAAGCGCCATTCCCGTTTGAATGGGCGTTTTCACCAACAACTTTATAGGAACCGCTGATAACAGCGCCAGACTGGACTATTAGTTTGCCATAGCTTACATCGCCAATGACTTTGGCAGTTTCACGAATGTTGAGCAATTCTGCAACTGTCAAAATCCCATTGAACTGGCCTTCCACCACTGCGTTTTGGCATTTGATGGTGCCTTCAATGACACCCGAAGGGCCAATAATGACCTTTGCATCGCAAACAAGGTCTCCTTTGATGGTGCCATCAATGCGGATATCGTTGGTTGCTCTTACTTTTCCTTCTACAACAGTACCTTGTACGAGGCTATTGAGTGAATGGGTGGAAGCCGATGGAATGATGCTTCCTGCTTTGTTGGCGTCTTTGTTCTTATTAGATCCAAACATAGGATTGAGTTTTTGAAATATGAAATTCTACCCTTGACATGGCTGTCAACAATTGACAATTAAGCATTAAAGCATTCCAAAATGCCAAGATATGTAGTACTTGCGTCCTCTCAAGTAGTGTTCAGAAAGCCGAAGGTAGCATTTTTTTATTTTTTTCAGAAAAAAACGCAACAATTTTTCAAGGCTTTCAAACAAGTTGAACGGCAGGTTCCTGTTTAAACAAAAACAAAGCTGCCCGTCGGATGTATGTCCCGACGGGCAGCTTTGTTCAGCTTACTTGTATATTTAGATTTAGCTAATACACGCTTTAGAAGTTCGGGCAGTAAACACCACGGCGTTGCTCTCCGCAGAACTTATAAGCCAATGCAAACTCAAATGCACCATTGTTGTTGCTGGCAGGGCTCAGGTCAGACACGTTGATGTCATAGCTGAAACCAAGCGTGAACTCATTGTAGTCAAAGCGAGTGGAAAGGATGACGGCATCCGTCAAGATACCCTTGTCCAATTTGTTGGAAAGCCTAGCCCAAAGACCGAAGTGAACTGCTTGGTAGTTGCTGAAGTTGCCACGGCCGCTGCCGAGCATGAACTTCAAGCTTGTACCAGAATTGACTTGGAAAGAAGGGCCTTGCTTCATTACAATGATGCCAGGTACCAATCCCAACCTAGGAGCTACCTCAAACTCACCACCTGCATGGATGGTGAAACGGCTGTAGAGGTAGTCGTTTTCGTTTTTGTTGAACGACTGGTCAGCACGGTTTAAGTGGTGGTAAGCACCACCAGCATAGAAATTGTTGTTTTCATCCAATACAGAGAACCAGAGCAAGCCAGCTGCCGCATCGGCAAAAAGGTATTGGTCTTGGTTGAAGTTCTGGTCTTCAAGGCTTGGAAGACCTTCGCCATAACCGCCGAAGCCGTCGTGCTGTGTTCCCCATTTTAGTTTGTCGAAATTCAAGCTACGCTGCGACAAGCCAGCCTCTGCGCCAAAAACGAGGTAGTGTGCCTCTTTGCGGCTGCCAGCCATTCGCTTGGCGTATGAAAAGGAAACTTTTCCAGTTGTGGTTGCAAAATTGGCCTCGCCCGCTTGGTCTCCCCAGAAAGTACCACCAATGCCAAAGTTGTCATAACGACCGACTGGAATTTTCTGGTCGTAGCTGGCATTGTAGGTGGAGTATGCGTTGCTTTTCAGCACGCTTGACCATTGGTTCCGGTAGTTGGCCGTCAGACGAATATTACAATTCATCAAGCCAGTCATTGCCGGGTTGAGGTTGGTGGGGGACAGGTAAAACTGTGAGAAATGGATGTCCTGCGCATTGGCAGCAGCACCAGTTCCGAGAAGAAGGACAAGAAGTAAATGTTTGAATTTCATGTGTAACTGTTTAAAAATCCTGTGTGACGAGGGAATATTTTTTGAACCGTCAGGACCTTCCGAAATGCAATTATAGTGAATCCTTGAAATGTTGGAGGGATAAGTTGCCAAAATGAAAAAAATTGCCGCTGAAGCGGTTGCAACTCTGTCCTTTTAACAAAATTAGCTCCAATTTTTTTTCTTTGTGTTTGCAAAGCTCAAAACGAGTCGTTTTTGTCAAATATTTTACAAGCCGCATTTCAAGCTTTCTGGATTCCGAAAAGAATGCTAATCAAAGGATTTTCCATATAAATAGTAGTCAAAGCCGAGGCAAACATAGTAAAGCGCCAATCTAAGGCACAAATCATTTCACCATTTTCAAAAAAGATTTGACAAACCAATCGGAATCGGCCCGGAGCATGGTTTCCAGCAGTGAGTCTGCTTTGCTGGAAAAGAGCCTGATTTCGTGTACCATTTTCAAAAACTCCTGAGACTCCGCACTGTCCGCAGGAACAGAGGATACTTCATCCAAAACCTTCAGCACAGGCTCCAATTCCCGGCGTTTGCGGTTGGTGATAATTTTCCGAACCACATCCCACATGTTTTTCTCTGCTACGAAGAACTCTTTTCGCTCCCCTGCTTTCAGCTCTTTGTACACCAAGCCCCAATCCATCAAAGCCCTGATGTTCATATTGGCGTTGCCGATTGAAATCTGCAATTCGTCCATGATGTCCTTCACGCTGAGGGGCTGAGGGGCTATGAGCAACAGGGCGTGGATTTGGGCCATGGTACGGCTGATGCCCCAGTCGCTGCCAACTGTACCCCAAGCTTGAATGAATTTTTCTTTTGCTAATTGGTATTCCATATAATACAACTAAAGTACAAACAACCGGCAAAGCTTACTGTAAAGCTTAACTAATTTAAAACCAAGCACTTACGGCCCCAAAATGGGTTGTAAATGACAATTTGAATCTTGAAAAGTTCACAAAGAAAGCCATTCAAGTTGAATTATTACAATTCCTTAAATTTGAAAACAATAAATCAATAATGGGCAAGTGGCACGACCCTTGCGTTTCTTTTGCAACTGAACCCTATCCTCCCCCCTACTGTATTCCCTCCCATTTATCATACTATCAACACTCATCGCAAATGAACTCATCACGTTTACTACTCGTGCTGCTCTGCACTTTTTGTGCTTTACCGGTTTTTTCACAGATTGACCTCAAACTACAGCTCATGCCCGATGGCTCGAAATGGGGTGTGTACGCTGTTCCTGCTCCAATCATCAACCCTAGCTCCAGCACCATTACAGGCTCAGGGCAAATCACAATTGTAGCGCCACTCAATTTCACGATGATTGACTTGACGCCCGTGAGCGGTAACTGGAACAACAATGCCACTATCAACGGCCCATCCGAAAACCCAAATCGGACCTACTTGTCCATAGGCTTAGTGGCAGACAACCCACCAATCATCTATTCCAATAGTGCGCCTACGCTGTTGTTTACCTTCAAAAAGCCCAGCGGAGGTTGCCCAGACGATATTCACATCTTCGACAATATCACCGACCCATTCAATGTGCCAAACTCCCTGAGCACCAATCCTGGTAATGAACTAACCATTTTCGATGTGCCAAATAGTGCCATTTATGAGTACGGGAAAAATCTCGCACCTTATGCCTGGGATTGCCACGATTGCGACAATGATGGAATCGCCAACGCACTTGAAGACACCAATGGCGATGGCCTTTGGACGCCCGGCATTGATGTCTCAGACCTCTGCAATGGGGCCGGTGGCAGTTGTGTTGAAATTACTGGTGCTGCGCTCCGCTGCTCAACTGGAGGAACTGCCTGCGGCAATCAGCCAACTGGCCCGCTTATGCTGGCCATTGACATTTCAGGCGGCCTCGCACCATTTACGATAAAATACAAAACTGGCACTACGGTGCTCACGCTCAACAATTACCAAAGTGGCACAGCGTTCCAAGTGCCTGCCACAAATGGCGCACTCTACGAATTGGTGGAAGTGAAAGGTGCGGATGGCTGCATCTCGCCAACCGAGGGACTAACAGGCCAAATCCCAGTTTCAGTCGCTGGCACGCTTCAGTTTACGGTTCAGCCTGCAAGCGTTTCGCTTTGCAATGGCCTTGAAACACTTTTCCCGGTATGCGCCACGGCTACCAACGCCTCCTTCAAATTCAATTGGCAGTATTCGACCGACAACGGCACGACTTGGGAACCTGTGCCAATGGGTATCAACTTTAACCAAGCGAACCCCAACACAATGACCAGCGGCTGCGACACCCTTTATGTGGGCACGAGCATCGGCTTGAACGGCTACAAGTTCAGAGCTGTTGCCGCAGGCAACAACTTGGCAACTACTTATTCAAATATTGCCACAATTTCGCTTGCTGGCACGCCACAAGCCACACAACATCCTCAGAATCAAACGGTCTGTGCAGGTCAATCGGCTATTTTTACCGCTGGCTTCCAAAATGGCGCTGGCCTCAGCCTTCAATGGCAAACTAGCACCAATGGCGGCACCACTTGGACGAATTTAGCTTCTAACGGCAATTACAGTGGGACAACAACCCCAACGCTGACAATACAATCGGCCACAGCGGCCTTGAACAACCAATTATTCAGGCTGAAAGCCCAAGCAGGCACTTGTCCTGCTACTTACACCCAAGTGGCGTTCCTGTCGGTTCTGCAAATTTCCATCAATTCGCAACTCATCTACAACCCAACGGTTTGCAGAGGAACTGAAGCTTGTTTGGAAGTAGCGGTGGATGCTGCGCAATCCGCAGGATTGACCTACCAATGGCAGGAGCGTGTCAATGGCACATCTGACTGGGTGGACATTGTGGGCGCTAGCACATCCATTCTTTGCCTTTCCAATACCAACAATATTGACGGCAATTGCTACCGTGCTCAAATAAACTCAACGGGCTGCCAACCTTCTATTTCGCCGGAAGGCTGCATCACCGTGGAGGGCGAGGCAGTCATTGCTACGCAACCTCAAAACCAGACAAAATGCTTTGGTGAATCGGCTCAACTGACGGCCAATGCAACGATTGCCAATGGGCTAGGTGGCAACCTGACCTACCAATGGCAGATAAGTACTGACCAAAACCAAACTTGGTCAAATTTGGGCGATGATGCCAATATCAGTGGCTCAAGCACCAATATGCTCACCATACAAGACCCGGCACTGACCCAAGGTCAATTGTTCCGCCTTGCAGCAAAGGCTGGAAGTTGCGGAGCAGCCTACTCCGAAGCTGCCCAAGTATATGTGGAAGGCCCAATCGTCATCACTCAACAGCCTCAAGCACTGAGCGTTTGCAACGGCGCTTCGGCAGTGCTCACCACCGATTTTTATGCTGCCAATACTGGCAACCCAGATTCTGAAATTGCCATCCGCTGGCAAGTTAGCTACGACGGTGGCGCCACATTCGAGTTCGTGGAAGAAGACGGCAACCACTTTGACATTTACAGCCTGCAACTCACTGTTCAGCAGGTGACTTCAAAAAGGATGTACCGCTTGTTCTTCCAATACCCAACTTGCGACCCCGTTTATTCGGATGCCGTTGCAGTGGATGTGTTTGAGCCAGCAGTTTTCACGCAGCAGCCAGTAGGCACCACGGTTTGCGGCGGTGAGGCAGTTACCCTCCAAGCCAATGCCACGGGCGACAACCTTAGTTACCACTGGGTGGCAATTGACAACAGCGGAGCAATAACCACGCTTACCGACGATGAGCATTACGCAGGCACAACTACCAATACCTTGCTAGTAAAAGCTGCTTCGCAATCGTTGCAGTACCAGCTTCAGGTGAAATCGAATGGCTGCGCAGCCGTGGCTTCTGCTTTGACAAACCTGATAGTGGAGCAACCCATCGTTTTCAGCCTGCAACCTTATTCACAGGCCGTTTGCCCAAGCGAATCGGTGATTTTCTCTGCCAACACGGTTGGTGCCTTGCCCGGCAATTTGCAATGGCAAATGAGCACCAACGGCGTTTGGACGGACATCGCCGAAGGCGGCAATTTCACGGGCACACAAACGGCCACGCTGCACCTTGCGTCAGCGGCTGGTTTGGATGGCGCTCAGTTCAGGCTCGTTGCTGCTTCGCAAGCCTGCAGTTCAACCAGCGAAGCGGCCAGTTTGAACTTGATTGATGAAATCATTTGCAACCCTATTGAGCCAGAAAAAGATTGTATCAAACTATCGGTGAAACTGCTCGGCAACCAGCAGGGCTGGGGCGTTTGGGCCAAGGCCGACAACGACTTCACGGTCACGCCTTACCAACTCCCGACGGGTGGCAAAATCACCCTCGTGGCCCCTGTTGGCTTCACGTTCACGAACTTCACGAACATTGCCGGTGGCAAATGGAAATTTGGCAAAGCCATCATGAACCCATCGCAAGACCCCGGCAAGATTTATATGGAGTTCAACCTGACGCCCAACCACAACTTCCTGAACCTGGAGCCGGGCGGCGAAATCATGCTGTTCCGTTTTGACCACGTTGGGCCATGCCCAAGCTCGCTGAGGCTCATGGATGAAATCGTGCCACCGGGCTTCTACCCGAACGAGTTCACGGGTTTTGGTGCAGCGGACAATGACGAGATTCCTTTCCATTTCTGCGGCAACTACGCCCAAGACCAATGGAACTGCCCATCCGGCTGGAACCTCGTAGGGCCTGGCACAGATGGCTTGAACGACCTAGAAGGCCAAGATGTGGAAGTGGAACTGAGCAGCTTGGAAGTGCCCATGGACGAAATTGCGGCGCAACCTGAAAGCAGCTTCTTCGGCGTGGCACCAAACCCAACGCAAGGCGATCTGCTGGTTTCGCTCGATGAAAACATCGCCAGCCAACCAGCCATGCTCCGCCTTTGGAACATGCAAGGCCAGCTACTGATGACGGAGCGCACAGAAGGCACCTCAAAGCTGCGCCTCGACATTAGCCAAAAAACTGTACCGGGCACTTACTTCCTTACCTTGGAGGTGAACGGCAAAGTGGTGCAGCGTGAGAAAATAATCAGAAATTAAAAACCAAGAAATAGGCGGTGCGTGGCACTCCATGCATCGCCTATTTTTTGTACCAAGATACGCTACCTCCCACACTGCTCCCCGTTTCCCATTCTATTCATCGCCTCCCTACAAATCTAGTTTCACGCACATGAAAATCGCTACTCAACTACGCTGGCTGATGGCCATTGCCTGTTTTGTTCCTTCCTTCCTTTTCTCACAACAAGCACTCAAGTTCAAACTACAGCTGATGCCCGACGGGCAAAGCTGGGGCGTGTATTTGAAACCGGATGATTCCATCAATCCGAGCTTGAATACTATGACTGTTTCGGCACAGGCGGTGGTGGTCACGCCACTTTATTATGACATTTCTAATCTTCAAAGTATTGCAGGCAGTTGGGTGATTTCAGATGTTGTTGACGGCACTCAATACGACCCTGATAATACTTTTACAGCAATTGGGTTGGTTGCCGACAACCCTCGTATAACCATTCAAAAAGGCGTTGAAACACTGCTATTCACTTTCCAAGGTGATAATGGCTGCATTCAAGGGATTAGGTTGATAGAGCCGACCGACTTTGACCCTAATGGTTTCTTAGATGCAAATGCTCGGAATGAAATAGGGGTCTTCGACCTTGCCACGGGTGGTGTTTATGATTTCTCCAGCACTTACGCCACCGCCTCGGCAGATTGCCTCGACAACGACGGCGATGGCCTACTAAACGCCCACGAAGACACCAACGGCAATGGTTTTTACGACGCTGGCATTGATGCCTCTAATCTTTTTTACCCAAACAACCTGCCCGAACAGGGCATAAAATACAAGCTCCAGCTCATGCCCGATGGCCAGCGTTGGGGTGTTTACGTTAGGCCCGATGCCGATTTGGCAGACATGGGGATTTGCTTGGTCGCTTCCGCTCAGGTCACCTTGGTTGCTCCAATGGCCTTTGTACCAGAAGAAGTAACGGGGGTAAACGGTATGTGGGAAGCAAACTCCTTTGTGGCCGGCCCAAGCGAAAACCCTAACAAAACCTATTTCTCTTTCGGCTATTTGGGTGGCCCATCACTTGAATTGGTGCCCGGCGAAGAGCTTTTGATTTTCACTTTTAAAGGAAATTCGGATTGCCCGTCGGACCTGCAATTGATAGACAACCTGACCGACCCCTTCATCCCATACAATGGCGAACCAAACAGCGTGGGCAATAACCCCGGTAACGACTTCTTAATTTTCACCACAACGCTTGGCTCCCTCAATTATAACGGCAACTATGCCCCCTTCGCTTGGGACTGCAACGACAACGATGGCGATGGCGTGCTGAATGCCCACGAAGACGTGAACGGCAACGGCGTTTTCGACCCCGGCATTGAGCCGAGCGACCTCAATAGCCCAGACAATGTAGCAGCCGGGGATGGTCTTCAATACAAGCTGCAGCTGATGCCCGATGGGCAAAGTTGGGGCGTGTACGTAAGGCCGGAAGCTGGTTTGAACCCCAGTATTGGAACCATTACAGGCTCTGCACAAGCAACGGTGGTCATGCCCAAAGGCTATGCTTGGTCGGGTTTGAAAAATGTTAGCGGAACTTGGCAAGCAGATGCCGTTTACAATGGCCCGCTGGAAAACCCAAGCAAGACCTATGTGTCCTTCGGAATGGTTACCGAATTTCCGCATATTGACCTGATTGCAGGGCAAGAAACACTGCTTTTCACCTTTAAAGGCGACGGCGGCTGCCCCGATGAAATCCGATTAATCAACAACGAAACCGATGTATTCATTGCCCCGAACTCGCAAGGCTCCAACCCCGGGAACGAAATCACGGTCTTCGACCCGCAAGGCGGGCTTTATGAGTACAGCGGCAACTATGGCCTGAGCGCTTGGGACTGCCATGACAACGATGGCGATGGCATCCAAAACGCATTGGAGGATACCAATGGCAACGGGGTTTTTGATGAAAATGAAGACGCCTCCGACCTCGGCCAACCTGACGGCGTGGTGGTGAAAGAGGGCATCCAGTTCAAGTTGCAGCTTTTGCCCGATGGCGAATCATGGGGTGTTTTTGCGAAGCCAAAAGAGGGCATCAATATCAGCCCAAACACCCTCACGGGCACGGGCCAAGTCGTGATGGTATTGCCGAAGGACATGGTACTGACCGACTTCACTTCGGTGAGTGGCCTTTGGGGTAGCCCAAATAAAATGATTGGCCCAGACTTCGCACCAAACTCGCTTTTCCTATCCTACGGCTTTTTGGCGGATGCTCCGAAAATCGTGTACCGACCGGGACAAGAAACCCTGCTTTTCACCTTCAAAAGCCAAGGCGGCTGCCCGGATGATATGCACCTCATCAGCGACGCCGACAACGTACCTACCGACCTGCCCTACAATTTGACGAACGATATTTCCGTGTTCGACCCAGTTTCGGCGAATGGCTTCAATTTCTTGAATTTCGGCGGCATCTTCGGTGGCGAAATGGCTTGGGACTGCCACGACAACGACGAGGACGGCACGCCCAACGCACTGGAAGACACCAACGGCAACGGCGTTTTCGACCCCGGCGTGGATGCCTCCGACCTGAACTCAATGCCAGCGACTGGCTGTATCAAGCTGAAGCTACAAATACTGCCCGACCTCAGCGGCTGGGCCGTGGTGGCCAAGCGGTTCAACGCCTCGAACGCAACGGTTGCAAATGCCACTTGGGAATCGGGCCGGGTGACCCTCGTGACGCCCACCAATTTCGAGTTGGGCAATTTGGAGGCACCCTACAATGCATGGGCAGCCACGACCGTGCTAGCCGACATGCCGAACAACCCCAACCGCAAGTACATCACTTTTGAACTCACCGCCCCCGGCACTCCCGTGAGCATGAACTATGGTGCAGAAACGGTGCTGTTCACGTTTCCCCGCCTCGGCGATTGTCCCGATTCGCTCTACTTGCTGGAAGCCCCATCGGCAACCGGCCCGCTACCCAACGAGATTTCCGGCCAAATCAGCCTCGCCAATGCACAACCGCAGACCTTCGACTACTGCGGCGTGTACAACCGCAAGGCTTGGCATTGCAAAAAGAACCCAAGGCTTCCCGTCTTCAACACCCCGCTTGACAGCCTGGGCACTCCACCCATCGGCGGCACAAACCGGGCAGGCGATTTCGACGAGGCAAGCACTGGCGCTGCTGCGCAATGGTTCACTGCCTCCCCCAATCCGGCGGGCGATTTCGTGAACGTGGCCATTGCCGAAAGCCAAATTGCCGAAGGCAACCTTAGCCTGCTGCTCTATGATTTGCAGGGCAAAAAGCGCCTGGAAGTCCGCATGGACAAAGGCACCGCACAGCTCGATTTAGTTGCGCTGCAACCGGGGGTTTATTTCCTTTCGCTGTCGCAAAATGGAAGGGTTCTTCACCGGGAGAAATTGATAAAGCATTGATAATAAAATAGTTAGCAGTTGGCAGCCAGCAGTCAGGGACGGAGTTCTTCGACGCTGGTTGCTAACTGCCATTTATTGAATTCCAAATTTTAAAGAAATGAACTGTTCTCTGCTCCGCAAATGCGGCCTGATGCTTGGGCTGCTCAGTTTAGGTTTTTTGAGCTTCGCTCAACCATCGCTGAAATTTAAACTCCAGCTCATGCCCGATGGGCAAAGGTGGGGGGTCTATGTAAAGCCCGTTGATATTAACCCTAGCTTGCAGACCATTACTGGTACTGGACAGGTGACGGTGGTGATGCCTAAAAACTATCAATGGACCAGCTTGACAAGTATTGCTGCGATTTGGCAGGCAAATGCAATAGTACATGGCCCAATTGATAATCCAACAAAGTCCTATGTCTCATTTGGGATGGTTACTGAGTTCCCTCATATCAACCTTCAAAATGGGCAAGAAACCTTGTTGTTCACTTTTAAAAGCAATGGTACTTGCCCTGACAGCATTTATCTGATTGACAGCAACGACCCTTTTTCCGCACCAAATTCCATAGGCAGTAGCCCCGACAATGAAATGACCGTTTTTGACCCACAAGGCGGCGGGCTATATGAGTACCTCGGCAACTACGCCCCATCCGCCTGGAGCTGCCACGACAACGACAACGACGGCATCTTAAACGCTCACGAGGACACCAATGGGAATGGGGTTTATGATGCTGGCGTGGATGTTTCGGATTTGAATCAATCCTCTGATTCTGGAATAAATTTCAAACTCCAACTCTTGCCCGATGGGGAGCGCTGGGGGGTGTATGCGAAGCCCGTAGGGATAACACCTAGTTTGATAACAATTACTGGTTCAGCACAGGTGACAGTGGTGATGCCATTAAATTATGGTTGGAACAGTTTAAATTCATACGCTGGAACATGGCAGTGGAATGTCCATGTAAATGGCCCAATAGAAAATCCCAACAATACGTATATTAGCTTTGGGATGATGAGTGAATACCCACATATAACCCTTCAAAATGGGCAGGAAACCTTATTGTTCACATTCAAAGGAGACGGTACTTGCCCTGATAGCATTTACCTGATTGACAACAACGACCCATTCATCGCACCGAACTCCACAGGCAGTAATCCCGGCAATGAAATTACCATTTTTGACCCACAGGGCGGGCTTTATGAGTACAGCGGCAACTACGCCCCATCCGCCTGGAGCTGCTACGACAACGATAATGACGGCATCCTGAACGCCCATGAGGACACCAACGGGAATGGGGTTTATGATGCGGGCGTGGATGCTTCGGATTTGAACACCAATGAATGTGCAATCACAATCACGAACCAGCCAGAAAACAGTATCGAATGTTTGGGACAAACCACCTCCTTTTCTGCCACTTTCCTGAATAACAGTACGCTAAATAATTTAACAGTTAATTGGCAAATAAGCTATACGCCAAATGATTCTTTGAGCTGGGTAAATATACCAACTGGTGGCTTCATTTATGGCGGCACTACAAATCTTAACCCATCAAACGGTATCTCTAAACTGCTTATTAGCGATGTAACTGGATTGGACGGGGCATATTACCGACTAGCATACCGAAAAAATAATTGCATTGAGCAATATTCTGATTTTGCAGGCTTGACAGTAAGGGAATCTTTTACATTTTCAACCCAACCTGTGAATGTAGATATATGTGCAGGAGAGCCAGCAGATTTATCAGCAACCGTTGTTTTTGCGGCAGGAATTGCACCAGAATATGTTTGGCAATTAAGTAGCGACAACGGGCTTAACTGGGTTGATATAAATTCACTTACAGATGGGGGAATATACTCCAACTTTAATTCGCCATCGCTTCATATCAGCAATTCAACGGGGCTTTATACAAGACTATATCGTTTAGCTGTGAGCAGTGCAGAATGCAACAGAAAATTCAGTCAATCAGCAGGCCTGAATATGGATGGCCCCATTTTATTTGAAGAACATCCAAAGAACTTTATTCTTTGTGATGTAGGGGACGTTGAGTTCAGCGCAGTTGCGAAAACTTTAAGCCTAGAACCGGATTCTTTAACCCAAATCCATTATGCTTGGGAAGAAAGCAATGATGGTGGCAGCACTTGGCTTGAACTCGCAGAGTCTAACGATTATACTGGTACGAACTCAAGTACGCTCAGCATAAAGTACAATCCCGACCTCGATGCCAATTGTTACCGACTGAAGATATGGACGGACTATTGCGACGCAATCTACTCCAATCCCGCCTGCATTGACGTGGAAGGGCCAATGACCGTAATTGACGAACCAGACCATATTACCCAATGCGCAGGAGAAGGCGCTTCGTTCCATGCCGAAGTGGCGGTCTTGAATAGCGACCCAAATGATTTAATTTATCATTGGGAATACAGCTCGGATAACGGGGTAACTTGGTCTAATGTACCTAGCGCACCCAATGACGCCTTCACTGGTGAAAACTCCAACACCTTGAATATCAGCGATGTATCAAACATGTATGGCTGGCGTTTCAGGATGCGCTACCGTTTACCAGCCTGCGATGCCCGTTGGACAAACTGGGCCGAGCTGACCGTGGAAGGCCCTATTTCATTTACAAGCCACCCTGACCATATAGTGAAATGTTCTGGACATGGCGCAAGCTTTATTGTTCAAACCAACAATACCGGCCAAGGCAGCATAACTTACCAATGGCAGATTTGTGTATCTGGAGATAGCTTATCCGGCCCTTGGCTAAACGTTCCGAACTCAAGTATTTACAATGGAACCAAAACCGCCTTATTATCAATCTCCAATACCGCTGGATTCAATGGCTTTTACTACCGTTGCCTGATACACTCTTTAAACTGTTCGCCAATTGCATCCTATGCAGCGGTACTGACCGTCGAAGGCCCCATCAATATCACCAGCCAGCCTACCAGCCAAGCGACCTGCCAAGGCGAGTCCAGCGTCTTCACGGCGGCAGCGTCAATTTCCTTTGGGAATACTGGCACCATGCAGTACCAATGGCAGATGTCGAGCGATGGCGTCAATTATGCCAACCTCTCGGATGGCGGCGCCAATGAACTGGACGGCACCGACTCCCCCACCCTTTCCATCGGCGACAACAGTGGGCTGAACGGCAAGAAATTCCGCTTGGCCGTGAAGACCAGCGAATGCAATCATGTTTACTCGTTGCCAGCCAGCCTCACCACGCTGGATTGCAACCTGAAATGCCTGAAACTGAAATTGCAGGCAAAGGAACCCAATACTTGGGCGGTGATGGCCCGGCCCTTCGGGAATTACGAACCAACGGACGAGGCCCGCACCATGTCGGGCCGGGTAACGGTCGTGGCGCCCGCCGATTTCAACCTCATCGGCCTCAACAATTCAGCGGGCGAATGGTCGGCGGTGAACATCACCGAGAACGTACCCGGCCACCCCGGCAGGAAGTACATCACCTTTGAAATGGCGCCCGGCTTCAGCGGCGAGGGCGTTGCGATTCCCTATTCGGTGACGGAGCCTACCCAGTTGTTCACCTTGCACAGTTTCGGCCCCTGCCCCGACTCGCTCTACCTGCTCGAAAACGTGCCGCCCGGCCTGTTGCCCAATGAGCTTTCCGGCCACGACCTAGTGGCTGGGCTGGCCCCCGTCAGCTTGGAATATTGCGGGGTTTACGCACGGAAGTCTTGGCGCTGCAAAACGCCCGTGGGTGGTGGCGGCACTATCATACCGCCATTCGTCATCCCATTGGATAGCCTCACCACGCCGGATTTGCCCCCGACCGACCGTGAAAAGGATTGGGAAGCATCCGCCGAGGAAAAGGGGAAAGCGTGGTTCAACGCCTACCCCAACCCAGTCGGTGCGCTCCTGAACGTGGCCATTTCCGAAGGCACCGTTGCCGAAGGCAAAACCAGCCTGCTGCTCTACGATTTGCAGGGCAAAAAACACCTTGAAATCGTTGCCAACCAAGCTGTTGTGCAAATTGCACTGGACCATATCCAACCGGGGGTTTATTTCCTTTCGCTGTCGCAAAATGGCCGCATTCTTCAACGTGAAAAATTGATAAAGCATTGATTTTTAAATAGTTGGCAGTCTGGGACGGGGTTCTTCGCCGCCGACTGCCAACTGTCGAACTGCAAACTCTAAAATTAAACTGTTCTCATCACATGAAATTAAAACTACTTATCGGACTGCTCATGTCCGTTCTCAGCCTCTCTGCTCAAAGCGGCATCCAATTCAAGCTGCAATTATTGCCCGATGGGCAATATTGGGGCGTTTTTGCGAAGCCCAGCGATGATTTGTACCCAAGCCAGAACACCATGACGGGCACGGGGCAAGTCACCATCGTTATGCCCTTGAACTATGCGTGGTCAAACCTGACTTCGGTAAATGGGAATTGGGGCTCTATTTCCACCGTGCATGGCCCAGCAGAAAATCCGGGAAAATCTTATGTATCCATTCAGTTTTTGACCGATACGCCCACCATCAAGTATCAGCATGGGCAAGCGACCTTGCTTTTTAAGTTCAAAAAAGCCAATGATTGTCCAGACCAGCTTTATTTGATGAATCATAATAACGACCCGTTCATACCGCCGAATAGCGTCAATAGCAACCCGGGAAATGACATCACGGTATTTGATTTTGGCAATGGGTTGGCGTTGTACGGCTATGCCTCCAATTATGCCCCCGCCGCTTGGGATTGCCGTGACAATGATGGGGATGGAGTGCTGAATGCCCACGTG
>JADLHE010000597.1 GCA_020848965.1 Saprospiraceae bacterium | reverse complement strand
TCGCCGTCTGCAACCTCATCTATTTCCAAACCGCACCCGGTGGCGACGCCGTGGTAGGCTATGCTTGGTCCATCATCATCAGCGTTGCCTTGTTTTCCCTTTGTTTGTTGGTGGCTTCGGCGCTCATCGGCTGGAAGGGCGGCTTTGGTTGGGTCGGTACATCCACGGGTGAGCGGACGGTGTTGGTGCTGCTGGGCTTGTTGCTGATAATAGTCGGCAATGGCTTTTTTATGATGGGCGAATTCCCCGGTGACTTACATCCCTCCGTTCGCTCCATCGTCAGGGGGATACCCGCCGTGCTGCCCGTGCTGCTCTTGGTCAGCGCTTTCATCCTGTTGAATGCCAACTACGCCACCCTAGCCTCGCTAGCTTATAAACTGCCCGTTTATAGCAGCTTGGCCCTCAGCGCTTTGGGCTTTTTGCTCATACTGGTGGGCCGAGCGCAGAATGCCGCCCATGTTGTTAAATCAGAGATAGCGTTTCAAGACAAAGTCCACCAAGACCACCTGAACCAGATTGACACCACCGACGTGATGAAGGACATGGTTTTCATCCTCGTTTTCACCGATGCCAACCACGACCAAGATGTGCGGGAGAAAGCGCTCGCCAAAATCAAATCCCGCCCCGACTGGCAGGAGGAGCTTGTCCGCCGCCTCCAAAACGACTGGGCGCCCCAAGCCTTTACCTTCCTCGCCTCCAACGAGGTGGACGACAAAAGCCTTTTCCCGGAGGCCGTGCGGCAGGGCGTGGTGATTCAAGCAAAACTCATTCGGGAGTCCATCCGCCGATGCCGGGGCGACTTCGACCTCTACGATGGCAGTTTTTTATGGGAGGTCGAGCGGGCACTGCGCACCGTGGACAAATTCCAAGGCATGGGCGTGGACTACCGCCCCGCCGTGCAGGAAATGCGCAACGCACTGGAAGAGCCTACCGATTTTGAGAAACCCAAATTGCCTGTGATGGGCGTACTGGATAAGTGGCTTAAGCAACACTGAGAAACAGTTCCCTTACCCCTTCTGCCGTGTCAAATCCAATTTGCGGGCAGCTTGATAGATTAGCGGGTACTGCTCAATGACCACGTCGCTCTTGTCGAGGCCAAATGCTTCCTCATCGGATTGCCCCAGTTTTTTCAGGAAGAAATAGGCATTCAGCAACAGGCCCTCCCGAAGTGCAAACTCGTTTTCGACGGACATGAACTTCTCGATGACCACGAATTTGAAGTCCGGTTCAGGGTTGTAGCGGGTAGAGCCATCGGGTCGGATGTGCAGGTTCAGTTCCTTGTTTTTCACCAAATCCTTCACGATGCGTTTGAAATATAGCTCCACCTTGGGCTGCATCCTGAAGCCGATATTGAGGTCAATGCGGATGACCTTGTCGTTCAGCAGTTCGTCCACCTCGTAGGCAAGCGTGTAGGGGTCGTTCGTGCGGTTGATATGGAAAAACCAATAGACATCGGCCCGTTTCGGCTTTTTCGAGAAAATGGACTTCACCACTTTTTCCTCTATCTGCGTCTTGCGGTCGGCCTTGGTGAGATAGACCAAATGCGTTGAAAACTTGGGGATATTATCGTCCTCGCTCAGTTCTGAGAGCATGGTGGTGTGCTTGTTCAGGTCCACGAACTTCACGAGCTTGTTGTTCACCTTGCGGGCATAGTACCAAGCGTACATGCTGAGGAAGATACCCCCTGCCGGGATGAGGCTCGGCCAGTTATGCTCCAATTTGATGACGTTGGTGACGAAAAACGCCAACTCGATGCAAAGGAAAAACAGCGACATCAGGCCCACCTGCCATAGCTTCCATTTCTTGATGAAATAGAGGTAGTAGGACAGCAAAATCGTGGTGCAGAGCATGGCCAAAGTGATGAAAAAGCCATACGAGCCTTCCATATTGGATGAGGTCTGGAAATAGAGCACCACCAAGATACAGCCAATCCAAAGGATATTATTCACGCTGGGGATGTAAATCTGGCCCTTCATTTCCGTGGGCTGGCGCACCGCCACCCTTGGCCAGAAGTTGAGGCTCATGGCCTCGCCAATGAGTGTGTAAGAGCCGCTGATAAGCGCTTGCGAAGCAATGATGGCCGCTAGCGTCGCAATGATGATGCCCGGAATCAGCCACCAGTGCGGCATGATTTCATAGAAGGGGTTCCGACCGTCGAGGTGGGGGATGTCCTGGTGCATCAGCCAAGCAGCTTGGCCAAGGTAGTTGATCATCAGGCAGGCTTTCACGAACACCCAAGTGATGCGGATATTTTGCCTGCCGCAATGCCCAAGGTCGGAGTACAACGCCTCGGCACCCGTGGTGGCAAGGAAGACAGCGCCAAGCAGCCAAAAGCCGTGCGGGTATTGCGTCAGCAGCTGCACGGCATAATGCGGCGAGAGCGCCTTGATGATGTCGGGGTGGTGAATGATTTGCGAAAAGCCCAGCACCATGAGCATGGTGAACCACAAAGCCATGATAGGCCCAAAGGCCGCCCCCATTTTCTGTGTCCCGAACCGTTGGAAAAAGAAAATCAGGGAAAGGATGATGATGACGATGGGCACGGTGGGCAGATGCGGCACCACTTTCTCCAGCCCCTCCACCGCCGAGGCGACCGAAATGGGCGGGGTGATGATGCCATCGGCCAGCAGCGTGGTAGCACCCAGGATGGTCGGAATGGCGAGCCATTTCCCGTGGCGTTTCACCAAAGCGTACAAAGAGAAAACGCCGCCCTCGCCGTGGTTGTCCGCTTGCAGCGTAAGGAAGATGTACTTGAAGGTGGTCTGGAAAACCAGCGTCCAGAACACGCAGGAAACGCCGCCATAGACGAGCAGTTCCGTGATTTCCCGGTCATGGATGATGGCTTTGAGAACGTACAATGGGCTGGTGCCAATATCGCCGTAAATGATACCAAGTGCGATGAGCAAGGAGCCAGCGGTTACTTTTTTTGAATCCAACATGCTGCAAGAGTCATTTGCAAGAGCCGCAAAAATTGAGCATAAACCTTTGATTCTCATGCTCGCTCAACCGTTTGCGCCCCATTTGCCCCCTGTTTGGGCATAAAAAGCCGCAAAAGTGCGGAAGACGGGGGAAATAACCTTGTTAATGGGTGTAAATATTTTATAAAGATTTGGAGCAAGGAATGCCTGCACCAGCCAATTCGTCCAATCAAAACCAAGGCTGGCGTTGGTGTTTTGAAAAACATAGCCCTTGGCCTTGGGCCACCAGAATTATCCCAACCATTCCCTACCTTGCACCTCCATTTTTCACCAATTTTCAACAGACATGAAACGAACGACACAGACCATCCTTTGGGGTTTTGCGGTATGCTGCGCAATGGCCCTTACCTCCTGCAAAAATGAAGCTGCGCCCGCACCGCCCGCCGAGGCGGCAAAGCCAGCGGACGAACTGGCGGCCCTGCTGGGCGGCAAAAAGCCCATCTCCGAACCACTCGTCACGGACAACTACACTGCCGACCCTTCGGCGCATGTGTTCGATGGCAAAATCTACATCTACCCCAGCCACGATATTGATGCTGGCATCCCAGAAGACGACGATGGCGGCCATTTCGACATGCGGGACTACCACGTCTATTCGCTGGACGCAGTTGGCGGCCCCGTCACCGACCACGGCGTGGCGCTTGACATCAAGCAGGTGCCCTGGGCCAAGCGCCAAATGTGGGCACCAGACGCCGCCACGAAGGACGGCAAATACTTCCTCTACTTCCCCGTGAAGAACAAGGACGATGTGTTCCAGCTTGGCGTCGCCACTGCCGACAAGCCCACCGGGCCGTTCACGCCGCTGCCCAAGCCCATCGAAGGCAGCTACAGCATTGACCCCGCCGTGTTCACCGATGCCGATGGCACGAGCTATCTGTATTTCGGGGGCATCTGGGGCGGGCAGCTACAGCGCTGGGCCACGGGCAAGTACCAGCCCGACAACGTCTATCCAAAAGACGATGAGCCTGCGCTCTGCCCCAAGCTTGCGAAGCTGAAAGGCGATATGCTCGCTTTTGCGGAAGCGCCGAAGGATGTGAAGATTTTGGATGAAAAGGGCCAGCCGCTCTTGGCCAAGGACAATGCCCGCCGCTTCTTCGAGGCGTCGTGGCTGCACAAATACAACGGCAAGTACTACTTCTCCTACTCTACCGGCGACACGCACAATATCTGCTATGCCGTCGGGGATTCGCCCTACGGGCCTTTCACCTACAAGGGCGTGGTGCTGGCCCCCGTCATCGGCTGGACGAACCACCACTCCATCGTGGAGTTTCAGGGCAAATGGTACCTTTTCTACCACGACAGCGTGAAGTCGGGCGGCAAGACCCATTTGCGCAGCATCAAAATGACGGAGTTGACGCATTTGCCGGACGGCAGCATCAAGACGGTGGAAGCCTATGTGGCGGGGCAATGACCTGCATTAGAGTCGGGCGGCGGCGAAGTTAATGCTATCAACTTAGCGCCAGTCCCTTGTTTTGATTGACGATTGTTGATTACATGATTACATGATTGTTGATGTAATGGCTGATGGCTAATTGGCAATTGGCTGCCATCTTCATCCTACATTCTTACATCCCATCAACAATCATGTAATCGTCAATCAACAATCATGTCACCATAAGATGCCTGCATTAACCTCGCCGCCGCCCGACCTTTAAGCTCCTCCTTATTTTTTCCTAAAGGCATTTTCGTAGCAGCTTACCCAATCCTGCACGGTCATTTTGCTGGCCAATTCACCAATCAATTCCACGGGGATTTCACTGGGCTTTTTGAAGCGGACGCAGCTTTTGCCCATGTCGAGCTTGCCCTTTACCCGTTTGGCGTACTCGGCGGTGAACCAATCCATGAGCACAGGGTCGGCGTAGATGCCCATGTGATAGACGGCCACGAAGTTCTTTTGCGAAGCAATACTCATAAAGGGCAGCGGCAGCTTGGGGTCGCAGTGGTAACCGGCTGGGTACAGCAAGTGCGGCACCACGTAGCCAATCATACCATAGCTCATGGCCTCCTGAAAGCCGGGCGGCAGGTTTTGGAGGATGGCCTGGCGCAGGGCCGTGATGGCCTCCTTGCGGTCGTCGGGCAGCGCAGCGACGTACTGGTCGGGGGTATCCGTGAAAATTTGCATGTGAAAGGGGAATTAGTGATGAGTGAAAAGCCCGGTTGGCAGGGTTATTAGCTTAAAGTTTTTGATTGATGATTGTTGATTACATGATTGTTGATTTTTGATGTAATGTTGGAATTTCAAATATGCGATGTGCCGTCCATTGTCAATCAACCCATCAACAATTCCATCAACAATCATGTAATCATGTAATAAACAATCATCAATCAAAAAAAGACAATGTCCTTAGGTTACCCACATTACGGTTAGGGGCTTAGTATAGGTGCATGGGGTTATGGCTGCTGCTTTGTGCAAACTCCCTGTCTGACGACAAGCAGAAAACTCGCAACTCAAAACTGAAAACTGTTTAGCCCCGCACCGCTTCCCCAATTTGTCAAGCACGGTTACTTCTTCACAGCCCCTTGGTAGAGCAGCTTGCCAGCGGCGTTGTCCAGGGTGTACATGCCATTGCCTTCGGTAATGATATGGGTTTTGCCACGCCATTTGCCTTCAGCTTCTTTTTTGAGCAGGTAGGGCTTGGCATGCCTTGGGATAAAGACCTCGGCGTAAGCCTCGGCACCCATTTCCCTAAAGATAATATAGGCGGCCAGGGTTTGGTCCAACCCATCGGCCTTGGCCTGCAAGGGTACGCCCACCTCAAACAAGCGGACGCAATCGTTCATCAGCGACGACCATTGGTAGCCTGCCGAGCCTTTGCAATCGTGCTTGTCTTTGTCGGCACCGACGAGCGGGTCATTGGAAGGTGCTGTGGTGTCTTGTGCAGGAGCCGGGGCAGCAGCAGCCTCATTGGCAGGGGCATTGCTGGCAGCATCTTTGGGTTCACTGGAGCATGCGGCCAAGCCAAGGCAGAAAGCAGCAGCGGCGATGAAAAAACGGAGGAAGGATTTCATAAAATGGATTCGTTGTGTTGTGAATTAAATTTGAAGCCGCAAAGGTCAAATTTATTCATAATACTTCCTATTCTGGGCGGGGGTTTATCCCGAAATCTGTTTTAGACAGCTATTGGGGAGCTGCTTAAATGCTTTACCTTGTCGGGCGTACCAACATCATTAAACAAAACTTATGTACAAATATTTCTTCCTCAGCATTTTGGCCTTGGCCTTCCTAGGCTGCCACACTGGCAAGCAAGCCACACTAAATAAAGCTTCCGGCAACCCCATTTTCCCCGGCTGGTACGCCGACCCAGAGGCCCGCATCTTCGGCAAGGAGGTTTGGGTTTATCCTACCTATAGCGCCAAATACGAGCAACAGGTTTATTTCGACGCCTTTTCTTCTACCGATTTGGTGAACTGGAAAAAGCACCCGCACATCTTGGACACCGCCGCCGTGAAATGGGCGCACAAGGCCATGTGGGCACCTTCCATCGTGGAGAAAGGCGGCAAATACTATTATTTCTTCGGGGCCAACGACATCCAAAGCGACGCCGAAAAGGGCGGCATCGGGGTGGCCGTGTCCGACAAGCCGGGCGGGCCTTTCAAGGACTACCTCGGCCACCCGTTAGTGGACAAGTTCCACAACGGCGCACAGCCCATTGACCAGTTTGTGTTCAAGGACGTGAATGGCCAGCACTACCTCCTCTACGGCGGATGGCGGCACTGCAATATTGCCAAGCTAAAGGCAGATTTCACGGGCTTCGAGCCTTTTAACGATGGGACGGTCTTTAAAGAAATAACCCCGGAAGGCTATGTGGAAGGCTCGTTCATGTTTGTGCGGGGCGGCAAATACTATTTCATGTGGTCGGAAGGTGGCTGGACGGGGCCGGACTATTGCGTGGCCTATGCCATGGCCGACTCTCCTTTTGGGCCTTTCAAGCGCATTGGCAAAATATTGCAACAAGACGCCCATATCGCCAATGGCGCAGGCCACCACTCCGTTGTTCAATGGCCCGGCACCGATGATTGGTACATCTTCTACCACCGCCGCCCGCTCACAGAGACCAGCGGCAACTCCCGGCAGACCTGCATCGAACAACTGTTTTTTGATGAAAAAGGCTTCATAAAACCCGTTGTGCTAACAGTGGAAGGCGTGAAACCCCATTAGTTCGGGGCAAAATCTTCTGATTTCAAGCCATAATCCACGGCCAGCAGCCACGAGATGGCCACCAATAATTGCAGCTTTTGCAGGATGGGCAAGTAGGTCAGACCAATTTGGGTGAAATAGACGAAGGCCGTTGCATACAGCAAAAACAGGTGCAGCACCGACAAGGCTTTCAGTCCGTGGCGCTTGGTCTTGAAGACGAAAACCGTGGCATAAAACAGGCTCAGCATCAGCAGCGTACCAGATATTCTTACAGACAAATCGTGCAGCGGCGTAGCAGCCAACAGGCCCGTGAGCATGGCCCCCAAACCTGCGTACCGGATGATATTGGCGGAGGCTTTGTGTGGGGTTTTCGCCGCAAGGCGGACAAAAACCAAGGCCGCAGTGGCACAAAGAAACAGCACACCGCACACGGCCCAGGTGCGGGCCGGGTTCTCCGCTCCGTTCACCGCCACGGGGTTCAGGAGGTTGCTCAGGTAGTTGTGCCGCCAACTGAAGCCGATGGACATTTCATCGTGCTGCGAGCCGCCGGGGTATTGCATGGTGGCAATGAACAGGAAGGCCAAAGCGATACCGATGCCGAACAGGGTTAGGTGCTTTTTTATCATTTAATTTGCATTTGGAAAACAAACCTACAACACCATGCCTTACAGTGAGTTTTTAGCCGACCGAATTCGCCAACGCTTGGACAAATCGGGCCAAATCCTAGAAAAGAAGATGATGGGTGGCCTCATTTTCATGGTCAACGAAAAGATGTGCGTCGGCGTGGATACCGACCGCAGCACCAGCCAAGACCGCCTGATGGTGCGGGTGGGCAAAGCCATCTACACCGACCTGCTCGACCGCCCCGGCTGCCGGGAAATGGACTTCACAGGCAAACCGATGAAGGGCTTCCTGTTCATTTACCCGGAAGGCTTCGACAGCGATGCAGACTTGGATTTTTGGGTGGGAAAAGCCTTGGATTTCAACAAAGAAGCAAAGGCGTACAAGCCGAAATGATAATCTTTGCCGAAAATCCAACCGATGAGATTAACCTTTTGCCTCTTTTTGCTCCCAGTTCTTTTGTGGTCGCAAACGCCCGCTAAGCCCGCCTTGAATATCACCCACCTCACGGGCGATTTCTATATCTACACCACCTACAACGACTACAAGGGCGAAGCCGTGCCCTCCAACAGCCTATACGTGCTGACGGATGCGGGCGCTATCCTGCTCGACACGCCGTGGGACACCGCCCAATGCCAGCCCCTGCTTGACAGCATCCGGGCGAGGCATGGCAAGGAGGTCGTTTTCTGCCTCTCCACCCATTTCCACGCTGACCGCACCGCCGGGATTGACCACTTCAAGGCACGGGGCATCCGCACCTATGCCTCCTGCCTGACCCTCGACTGGTGCCGAAAAGAAGGGGAGCCGCTGCCGCAATATTGCTTCGCAAAAGACACCACTTTCAGCATCGGCAAACTAGATTTCGAGACCTTCTACCCCGGCGCAGGCCACGCCCCCGACAATATCGTCGTGTGGTTTCCGAAGGAGAAAATCCTGTATGGCGGCTGCTTTGTGAAAAGCCTTGAAAGCACGGGCCTTGGCAATCTCTCCCATGCATACCCGGCGGAGTGGGCAAAATCGGTGAAGAAGGTGCAGCGCAAATACCGTAAGCCCCGCCACATTATCCCCGGCCACTACGGCTGGCAGGGCAACGGGCTTCGGCACACGGCCAAATTATTGAAAAAGCATCATCCCAAGCAGCAATGATAGGTTTTTGAACGAAGGACGGTATTGGTTTACAAATCGCTTTTCACCCGATAATGCACCTGCACCAGCCCCGTTTCATACGACTTTGAGCCGAGCAATTCCAGTTTCCGCTCTGGGATACCCTCCTCAAACAGCCGTATCCCGCCGCCCAGCAGCACGGGGATGACGGACACGATGATTTCATCCAAGAGGCCCTCCCGGTAAAGCGTATTCGCCAATTGGGCCCCGCCATCGCAATAGATGACACCGCCGGGTTGGGCCTTCAGTTCCCGTACCAGCTCGGCCACGTCGCCCGTGTAGAACTGCGTTTTGCCAATTGGCTCCCTTGCCGTTCGGGTGATGATGAAGGTCTCCTTCTCCGGGTGCGGCACATTGTTAATGACCTTGAACACCCAATCGAAGGTCTTGCGGCCAATGATGACCGTGTCAACCTGACTGATGAAATCAGTGTAGCCATAGTCCACGCCCTCTTTGTCCATGGCATCGAGGAAGGAGAGGTCGTCGCCCGGTTTGGCGATATAGCCGTCGAGGCTGGCGGCGATGTAAAGGATGAGTTTGCGGGTCATTTTCATGTTATTTTGATGCTTTGCAACCGTGCGGCCCTCCGTAGTTCGAAACCCCAGTTTCGGAGGCACGCAAAATTATCCAAAATACTAGGCTCCTGAACACCGGGACTTGGATTTTGTTGGAACTAAATGGGGATTTACGGCGGCCAAAGGCCGCAACCAAAGCCCGTGTGAAAGCGTAGTTTCAATGTCAAACCAACAAGCAATAAAACAAATCTGATGTTCCTAATTAAGAAATCCCTTCTGTTCAGTTACCTAGCAATTGCGCTGTTCTTCGCAATGGGTTGTGATGCCAATGCTGAAGCAAGTAAGGCAAAGGAACCGACGGACAATTTAAAACCAATAATGGGAATAAACGAGCCTATACCTGCTGAGTTAGCCATCAAGGGCAAAGTGCTGATTAGTTATTCAGACTGCTATATTTGCCATAAAACTGGCCAAAAATCTGTAGGGCCGTCTTTTGAGGAAATAGCAAGAAGATACCCTGCAAACCAAGATTATATAGAAATGCTTGCCCGAAAAATCATCCTTGGAGGCAACGGCAGCTGGGGTTCTCCCGTCATGGATGCCCATCCTCAACTTCCACTTAACGACGCAAAAACGATGGTTAACTATATCATGTCGATGAAAAAATAAGGCTCGTGATGGGTTATAGATAGGCGCATTTAAAATTGATGAACGGATGGTGCAAACCAGCAGTCTTCTCTGAGAGGTGGGGTTATCGAACCCCGCAGTTCCGGAACAGGCGGGTTTGATAACCCGCCCTCTCGATTCAGGGCACAACTTGAACAAACACGACTACTTAACCAGCACAAACCTGGTTTGTAATCCAAACCTCACATCATGCTTATCCCTCTCAGAGGCTGATACCCGGTTCAAGTCGGAGACATTGAACCAGCGTTGTGGGAAGACCATGTGTCAACGGGAAGAAACGCTCATTTGCAGCCTAACAAGTTGCAAAATTGTTGGAACTAAGGGACTTAGATGCTGCGGAAATCACAGTTGCAACAACTGGTACTACTCTTTAAAACAAACGTCATTTATTTCTGAGAGCTGTTGTGCATGCACCCAACCGGTTTTCCCCAGTTTCTTGTCTTCAATTTTGTAACACTTAATGCCCATCTCGAGCTTAGCTATTTCTAAAACATGGTATTTTTTACTGCCCGGTAATTCAGTTATTATGTTATTGGGGACGAACGACGGCTCACTCATTAAGCTGGTAAAAACTGGATTCGTTTTCACCCAACAGCGCTTGTTGTCAATCGGCTCATCGGATTTAGGGTAAAACATTTGATAGGCTATCCAACCGAAGAAACCAAACAAACATAGAACCAAAGGAAAAACAATGAACTGCATCCATTTGAAGGCTTGGGGCTGCTCAATAACCAAATATATCTTTTGAGAGTCAATATGCTCGAATTCCTGCTTTACAGAAATATTGTCAGAAACGCTTTCTCTGATTTCATCTACCAAGCCCAAAAGAGCAAACCTGATTTTGTTTTTTTCGACAGTGGCATTCTCATAATTGACAATGCCAAGCCTTTCTTGTCGCTCCAACTCTTTGTAGCGCCCAGACTGAGCAAGCACTTCGTTTAAATGATTGGATTCATTTAACAATTTGCGCATCAACTTGATGGCGTCGTTAAACTTGTTTTTGCCAATTAAGTCAAGGACTTTGTTTGAAAAATCTTCGATATTCATAAGGTTTTTTTAATTCTACTGCCATATTGACTAATGTAGGCTTTTGTCTGCGGCATAAATGTCCATCAAATATTCCAAATATTCATGCTGGGGCATAAATTATCGCATTCCTAGCCTTTGGCCCCTGCTGGCCTTGTGGGTCATATTCTCCGGGTGACTTTGAGTCTCGGTGAATGGAGCGCCCCTATCCTACGGCCAAGCCTGCATTGTCAGTCCTCAGCAGTTTTTTGTCTCTTCTCACTGGTGCAACGGGAGTCCTCACTCGTTTTTTGTGAGTCGTCACTCGTTTGTCGGGAGTCGTCACTTGTTTTTTGTGAGTCCTCACACGTTCAACGAGATTTCTCCCAAGGTTTTTGTTTGTCGTGAGTTCTACCGAGATTTTTGCCTCGTCTTCCTCGTTTGTCGTGAGTTCTCCCAAGATTTTTGTCTTGTCTTCCTCGTTTGTCGTGAGTTCTCCCGAGGTTTTTGTCTCGTCTTCCTTGCTTGTCGTGAGTTCTCCCAAGGTTTTTGTCTTGTCTTCCTCGCTTGTCGTGAGTTCTCCCGAGGTTTTTGTCTCGTCTTCCTCGCTTGTCGTGAGTGCCAACTCGTTCAATAAGAGTGCGGAACAAGTTTTTGTGAGTGCCGACTCGTTCGAGGTAATTGCCACGGAGCGTTATTTTTCAGTTATGCTTGTTCCAACGGTTCTGCTTCATAACCTGTGTAAAATAGGCTGCAGCGCATCGAAATACTACGGTGCGCTGCAGCTTATCCGCCATTTGGGTCAGAAAATAAACGCCTTTGAAATGCACGTTCATGAATTCATCAAACTACTCCTGCGTGGCCATGGCGATGTTGCCGCCCATGCCTGCGTTGTTCATCAAATAGTCGGGATTCATGCCTACAAATTGTTCCGACGAATTGCATTTTTAAGGGCATCGTCTTACCTTGTGTTTAAAATTAAATACCCACTAATGCGACTAATCTCACTAATTCTGTTTGCAATCCTGCCATTCTTATTGGCTGCCCAGTCAGATCAACCGACGAAACGCTTCTATCAAAATCATGCAAGTGTATCACTGGGAGGAAACGGATTGGCCTATAGCCTCAATTATGAAAGGTTGTTTCTTAAAGCCCATCCATTAAATTTTTCTATAGAAGTCGGTGCTGCATATTACCCCAAAAGCACAGGGGTATCAACTTTTTGGTTGCCATTCTCGGTGAATACCATATTTTTTGAAGGTAAGCATCATTTGGAGACAGGAGTAGGAGCATCCTTTGATTCTGATTCCTGGAAGTACAGTGAATATAATCTAGTAGATGGTTCCGATTATTATGCCACCTTAAAAATCGGATATAGATACCAACAAGCCGGAAGCAGGTTCGTTTTTCGAGCTTCATTCAGTTCATTTGTCGAAACCAATAAATTCTTCGAGAATCGGCAGGACATATTCCGCTCAACTGGTTCAAGAGATAAAATCAAACTCAATAGTGATTTCCACCCATGGGGAGGAATTTCTTTGGGATATGCATTTTAAGTACTAATATCCTAGCATCGGGACGGACCGTGTCGGCGGAAGGGGACTGCCACTTGGCGATGATACCCTGCGCCCGCCAACCCTACTCAAGGCGCCGGATTGGAGATTTCCGCATGGATACCGTCAATGCCCAGCATCACCTCCTTGGATAGTACGACACTGGCCGTGGCGATGTTTTCCTTCAGTTGTTCCATGCTCGTGGCCCCGATGATATTGCTCGTGACGAAAGCCTGTTGCGTCACAAAAGCCAAGGCCATTTGCACGGGCGTCAGGCCGTGTTGCTCCGCAAGTTGTAGGTATTTCTCTGTTGCTTGCCACGACTGCGGGCTGTTGTAGCGGGCCAAGCCCTTGAACTGGTTGATGCGGTCGTCGGGGGTGTCGGCCTTGCGGTGGTATTTGCCGGAAAGCAGGCCGAAGCCCAGCGGCGAATAGGCCATCATGCCCACGCCTTCCCGCAATGTGCATTCCGCCAAACCAACTTCAAAGGAGCGGTTGAGCAGGTTGTAGGGATTTTGGATGCTGACCGGGGCGGGCAAGCCGTGGCGCTCGGCCAAGCGGAGGCAGTGCATCAGGCCCCAAGGCGTCTCGTTGGAGAGGCCCCAGTGGCGGATTTTCCCCGCTTTTTGCAGTTCGCCCATTGTTTCCAGCACGCCGAGGAAATCGTCTTCCCAAGGGTCGGTGGGGTCGTGGCGGAAGCCCAATTTGCCGAAGGAATTGGTGTGGCGCTGCGGCCAATGCAGTTGGTAGAGGTCGAGGTAGTCGGTTTGCAGTCGGCGCAGGCTGCCCTCCAGGGCAAACCGGATTTGCCGGGGCGAAAAATCCAGTTCACCGTTGCGGATGAAGCTCAGGTCGGCCCTCGGCCCCGATATTTTAGAGGCCAGCACGACCCGCTGCCGCTGCCCCGTTTTCTGGAACCAAGTACCGATGTACTGCTCGGTGAGGCCGTTGTTCGCAGCAGTTGCCGGAACGGCATACAGCTCCGCCGTGTCGAAGAAATTGATGCCCTGCGCCAAGGCATAGTCCATTTGTTCGTGCGCCTCCGCTTCGGTGTTTTGCTGGCCCCAGGTCATGGTGCCGAGGCAGATTTTGCTAACTTCCAGATTGGTTTTTCCCAGTTGTCTGTACTCCATGTTTTGTTTTAAGATTTGACAAAGAAAGGCAAAGGTCAAATATTTATCCCGCCCGACACTTCAATTCGTTGGCCGTTCACCCATTTGGCGTCATCGGTGCAAAGGAAGGCCACCACGCCGCCCACGTCGTCGGCATTGCCTACCCGACCGAGCGGGGTGAGGCCAGCGAGGCGTTCTTTCAGCATTGGGTTGTTGCGGATGGCGGCGTTGTTGAAGTCCGTCTCGATGGGGCCAGGCGCCACCACATTGGCCCGGATGCCACGGCTGCCGTACTCCTTGGCGATGTAGCGGGTGAGCACCTCGATGGCGCCCTTCATGGAGGCATAGAGCGAGTAGCCGGGGTTCACGAAGCGGGTGGTGCCCGTGGAGATATTGACGATGCCGCCGCCGTCGTTCATCAGGGGCAGCAGCTTTTGCGTGAGGAAATAGACGCCCTTGAAATGCACGTTCAGGAACTCGTCGAACTGCTCCTCCGTGGCCGTTTCCATGGGAATGGAGCCGCCCATGCCTGCGTTGTTCACGAGAAAATCCAGCTTGCGCCCCTCGAACTTGGTGGCCAAGACCTCCGATAGCGCTGCCACAAAAACGTCTATCGAATTGATTTTCAATAAATTGATGGGGATGGTCGTAGCTTTTCGGCCCAGTTGTTCAATTTCAGCCACCACCTCCTGTGCCGCATTGGGCAGGGTGTTGTAGGTAATGATGACGTCGAGGCCCTTGCGGGCAATGGCGAGGGCCATGTCTTTACCAAGGCCACGGCTTCCGCCGGTGATGATTGCGATTTTGCTCATTTATGTTGATTTTTATTTTGTTGATTTAAGCTAGGAAAGTAAAGCTCAGCCTGCTTTTGCCTGCTCCATCGCCTGCAAGAACGCCCCCACTTCCTGCGCTCCCGACACTGCATATTTCCTATCAAAAACAAAGAAAGGTACGCTGCCGATGCCAAACTGGCGGGCGAGTTGGAGGTCTTCCCCCACCCCATCGGCATGGGCATCGGAGGCAAGGGCAGCCCGCACCGCCACGGGGTCGAGGCCGATGGCAGCGCCGATTTCGGTGAGCGTTTCATGGTCGGCGATGTTTTTCCCTTCGGTAAAATAGGCATGGAAAATGGCCTCTTCGGCTTCCAGTTGTTTGCCGTGTTGCTTCGCAAAATGCGTGAGGCGGTGCGCATCGAAGGTGTTGGCCACCACCTGTTTATCGAAATGGTAGGTCAGCCCCTCCCCTGCCGCCATTTGGCTCACATAGGCTTGGGCTTGGCGGGTCTGCTCCAAAGACCAGCCCTTTTTCTCTGCCAAGGATGCTACGGCGCTGATGCTGGGGTCGGTTTCCAGCGTGGGGTCGAGTTGGAAGCTGCGCCAAGTGACCGCCACTTCGTCCTTTCCCTCGTATTGCGCCAGCGCCCGCTCGAAGCGCCGCTTGCCGATATAGCAGAAGGGGCAAGCGATGTCAGACCAGATTTCTATCGTCATGTTTATGAACTGTTTTAAAATAAGCCTTAGTTGGTAAGTCTGTAGAAGGTGAATCAATGAAGGAAATTTAGAAAACAAAGCCGAACAACATGTCGCTTTTGTAAATATTCCCTCGTATTTACCATTCACTTCCCGAACTCTACCCGCTTTTTATACGCCGTGAACGTCATCTTTTTTGCATCATAAAACCCGGCTACGACCTTGCCCGGCCCAGCGGGGTAAACGCATATTCGTCCCATCATGAAATTCTCGGCGTCGGTGCCTTCCCACGGCGTGGTGATTACGAGGGCGTCCTTCTTTGTGCCAATGCTGGCGTAGATGCTTAGGGTCTGCTTGTCGAGGTTGCTGTACACGCCATAAACCAGCTCCTCCTCCACCAACTGCGAAGTGTGGAAAAACTTGTGCCCCTCCCTGGCCTGGCCTTTTTCCATTGAAGTAAACTGTTGAGCACCTAATAAATTGGCCTCTTTATCAAAATAGAGGAATTCCACAAGTGAGCCACGGTTAGGGTTCGCCATACCAGCCGATAAAGGGTCGTATGGTCCTTCGTAGGTGCTAACCCCCCTCGTGATGACCGTGCCGCCTTCCTCTACCATGATGCTCAAGGGGTACACCATGATGCTTTTCAGCACGATGTCATGCGGGATTTTTTGCAGCAGCTTGCCGCCGCTGTCCAGCACGTAGGTAGTCAACTGATAACTGGCCGTGTCCAGCATATTGTCTGGAATCTCGCCCTCCCTGACCACGACATAAGCCTTGCCGTCCCGCACATAGCCGCAGTAGGGAACGACCCGCTCGTGGTCAAGGACATATTCAAAGCGCAGTTTGCCATTTTTATCGAAAGCGAAGACCTTGCAGCCTGCGTAGGTCAGCACCTTATAATCCACGCCTATGGTGAAAAACAGGGGGTCGTCAGCCGGCAGTTCAGTGCCCTTCATGGCGCTGGTCACTGAGCGGTCGGGCGAGGTAGCGTAGGTCTGTGGCATCAGCCGGTGGCTATCCCCGAAGGCGGTGCTCGACACCTGCTTCAGTTGGTTGTCCAGGATGTTGAGATAGTTCTTGCCGCCGTTTTTCAACAAAAAACCATAATGCCCCTCATCAATCACGAAGGCATCCACAAAGTCGCCATCCACCTCCAACTGCGCCGTCTGCTTGAACTGGCCATCGAAGGCCGTGACCACACATTCCTTTTTGCCAAAGCCATAAAATTGCGTTTTGAAAATGAGGAACGACGATTGGTTGTAAAGGCCGCTGAACTGGGGCAGCTTTTCCATTTTCACTTTCATTTTCAGCTCGGCCATGTGGGACAGGCTCGCTTCTTGGTCGTAGAGTTCTACCGCCAGCTTGCCCGATTTTTCGTAACACAAGAAGAAGCCATAGCCCTGCATCACATGGAAGCCGTAGTAGTTGTCGGCACTGATGCCGCTTTTAGCAATGGCTTGCGCAATGCCAGATTGGGCGAAGGAAAGTAGCAGCAAACACGCCAGTAAGTTTGGGATTCGTTTCATGGAAAATGAAGATTGAAGTGTAGGTGGAAAACCCAAAGTTAGCAACTACTTTGAGTTCGCAGCGCCCCGCTCGAAGCGCCGCTTGCCGATATAGCAGAAG
>JADLHE010000596.1 GCA_020848965.1 Saprospiraceae bacterium | reverse complement strand
GGCACCGTGACCGATAAAGAGACGAATATCCCTTTGATTGGCGCAGAGGTGCTGTTGTTGAATTCCGACCCGATTGTCGGCGATGCAACCGACCCTGATGGCCATTTCAAAATCGAGAAAATACCCGTCGGACGGCACACGTTGCAAGTTAACTATTTGGGCTATGAGCCGCTCACCATGCCGAACATCCTGCTGACATCCGGCAAGGAATTGGTGCTCAACCTCCAACTCGTCGAGAGCGCCGTGCAGCTCGAAGTGGCCACCGTTGTTGCGAAGCACGACAAAGCCGAGGCGCTGAACGAAATGGCCACCGTGAGCGCCCGCTCGTTCAGCGTGGAGGAGACGAGCCGCTACGCTGGCAGCTTCTACGACCCCGCCCGCATGGCCACCAACTACGCTGGCGTGTCCGTCGGCTCCTCCGACGACCTGAGCAACGAAATCGTGGTGCGGGGCAACTCGCCGAGCGGTATCCTCTGGCGCTTGGAGGGCATCGAAATCCCGAACCCGAACCACTTCGGCTCAATGGGCGGCAGCGGCGGCGGCATCAGCATGTTGAGTAGCAGCACCTTGTCGAACTCCGATTTCTACACGGGGGCTTTTCCTTCGGAATTCGGCAATGCGCTCTCTGGCGTCTTCGACCTAAACATGCGCAACGGCAACAACGAAAAGCGAGAATACGCCCTGATGCTGGGTGCGCTCGGCTTGGAGGGCGCTGCCGAAGGGCCGTTCAAGAAGGGCGGAAGAGGGTCTTATTTGGTCAATTATCGCTATGCAACCTTGGGGCTGCTCTCCGCTGTCGGCCTCAACATCGCTGGGGATGTAACACCCAAGTACAGCGACCTTTCCTTCAAACTGAACCTACCGACGGAGCGGGCGGGCACTTTTGCGCTGTTCGGTCTGGGAGGACAGAACAACGTCAGTTTCGTTCCCAAAAAAGACAGCGTGACCTGGACGGGCGAGTTCGGTGAGTGGGGCTTCGATGAAAATGCCAGCATGGCCACAGTTGGCCTTTCGCACCGTATCCTGCTTTCCGGCAACAGCTACCTGCGCACGGTGGCGATGGTCAGCCGTGAGACAGATGGCGGCGACCAATACTGGCTCGACCCCGAAAAGGGCTACGAAGAGCACAAGGACTCGTACTACAACACGACCAACTATACCGCCCGTATCAGCTCCACGTATAACCACAAGTTCAACGCCCAGAACACGCTGCGGGCAGGGGCGATTTACAGCTACTCGAAGTTTAAGTTCGTCTATGACGATGACGATAATCTGCACGAGGACAAAGGCAACGAAGTCATCCGCTTCTTCGACAACCACGGCGAAGGCGGCTTTTTGCAGGCCTTCGGCCAATGGAAGCACCGCTTCGACGACCGCTGGACGCTGAACACGGGCCTGCACTACTCGCTGTTTTTATTGAACCAAAAAATGGCCATCGAACCAAGGGTGGCACTGGATTTCAAGGTGAACGACCGCCGCTCGTTCAGTGCAGCCGTGGGTTTGCACAGCAAAAGGGAACACCTCGCCGCCTATGTTTTGGATGGAAAGCTCCTCGACGGAACGCCCCGCAGCGCCAACCCCGAACTCGGTCTCACGAAGTCCATGCACGCTGTGCTCGGCTACGACCAGCGCTTCGGCCAAGATATGCGCATGAAGGCCGAAGTCTATTACCAGCACCTCTTCGATGTGCCCGTGGAGACCGTGCCCGGCAGCACCAATTCCTTTGTCAATTATAGGGACATCTGGGAGTTGATTTTTGCGGAGCAAACCGGCAACAAGGGCAAGGGCCGCAACTACGGCGTGGACCTCACCTTAGAGAAGTTCTTCACCCGCAGCTATTATTTCATGCTCACGGGGTCGGCCTACCGCTCGCTCTACACGCCCGTGAACGGCAAGCAGTATTCGACCCGCTTCGATGGGCGCTACACCATGCATGCCCTCGGCGGCAAGGAGTTCAAAGTGGGGCGCAGCAAGAAGAACATCCTCGGCATCAATGGCAAAGCGCTGCTGGCTGGCGGCAACCGCTACACACCGATTGACCTTGCGACGTCCATCGAACAGGGCCAGGAGGTGCGCCAAGAGGACAAGCCCTTCAGCGTGAAAGCGGGCGATTACTGGCGCTTCGACATCGGTTTGAGCTATAAAATCAACCGCCAGCGCCTGACGCATACCATCTTGCTCGACATCCAGAACGTGACGGGCCGCCAGAATGTGTACAGTGAATATTACGACAACGAAAAGAAATCCATTGAAACCTATACCCAAACGGGGTTCTTCCCGGTGTTCAATTATCGGGTGGAGTTCTGAAAAGCTACTGGTTGTTGGCTACTGGCTGTTGGCCAGCCAACAGCCAGTAGCCAACAACCAATAGCATCATCAAAAATTCTCAAGCCATGAAAAAATCAGTTTTTTATTGGATGCTCCTCGCAACCTCCATTTTCACCATGCCCTCCTGCGACCCCGACGACGACGGTTGGTTCGACGGCTGCGACAGCGGCGAAGGCCCGACCGTGGAGCGGGTGCTCAACGTGCCGGATTTCACGGGCGTGAAACTCAGTTGCGAAGCAAAGGTCTTCATCACCCAAGGCGATGTGTTCGAGGTGGTGGCCGTGGGCGAAGACAACGTCATTGACGAACTCGAAACTGACGTGCAGGACGACACCTGGACCATCGAGTTCGACGACTGCATGAAGGACTACGACCTCGAAATCTATATCACCATGCCGGAGGTCGAGTACCTCGCCGTGTCGGGTTCTGGCGACATCCGGGGCGACAATTTCTTCACGGTGGACAATGTGACCTTGCGGGTGAGCGGCAGCGGCAGTATCTGCGTAGGGATGTATGCCGAAGAAGTGGACGGCAAAATCAGCGGCAGTGGCCAGATGGAAATGGAGGGCGAGGCCGAGCAACTCGAATTCGACATCAGCGGCAGCGGCGACCTGAAGGCGTTCAACATGCCCGTGGAAAAGGCCGATATCGAAATCAGCGGCAGCGGCGATGCAGAGGTGAATGTGCTGGAAGTGCTCGACGTGCGCATCAGCGGTAGCGGCGATGTTTTCTACAAAGGCTATCCCACGGTGAACTCGCATATCAGCGGATCGGGGGATGTGGTGGATGCCAACTAGCGAACCTGTTTGCCCAAAATGGAAAGGCCCCGGCATTGTTTTGCCGGGGCCTTTTTAATTGGAAGAAGCCATGTTCAATAAAGTGGAATGGTTGGGCTTCGTCAATATTTTCGTAGGCAGTGGTGAAAAAAAAGAGGTCAAGGACCTGCCTTGACCCCCTGAATAAACACCTAAAACCCTATTAGATTTCTGAATTTGTGGGGAGTGTCTGTTTTAGACGCAATGACTAACTCAATAGGTTTATAAGTGGTGAATTGTTCAGCGAACATCTTGAAAAATTTGATTTTTAATAAAAAACTAAGCTAAAGCCTTGCTGAATGGGAGTTTTTTACACCTCATTGAGCATTTAAGATTAAATTGCCCTAATTTTGCGTTTACATGTGTTATTGGGGATTTTTCCCCGCTTGGTATTCAGCAAGTTATGATGGCGGCTAAATAAAAATTGGAGCAGGGTGGAATTTCTGCCCTGCCCCACAACAAAGTGCTACTTCTGTGGCGTTTTGTCGTCAAAACAGCCGGGTTATTCCAGCAAGTACCAAAGCAAAATCACATGATGTCTCAAATCCGTGTTTTTATCTTAGCACTTCTTTTCTTCACGGCCATCACGGCCAATTCGCAAGAAGACATTCCAGCCTACACCGTTCAAGTTGGCAACTACACAAACCCCAAGCCCGGCGACTTTGCCCAGTTGCAATCACATGGTTTTGTGTACTCCGTGAAGCGGCCCAGCTATATTGACGTGTTCATGGGAGGGTATTCCACCGAAAAAGAAGCGAACGAAGTCCTCGCCAATTTGCAGCTATTTGGCTATAGCAACGCTGCGGTGAGCAAGCTCAATGTGGACGGTGGCCAGCCAGTGGCCGTCATCCAGTTGGCCACCAAGCGGCTAGGCGAGAAAATCAATTGGGAAGAATACCTCGCTGCTGGGCCGCTGCATGTGCTGCTCAGTGGCAAGCAAGTAAAACTTTTTGCGGGCACTTTTCCTGATTTGCCTGCGGCAAAGGCGCATTTGGCCAAAATCCAGAAGGCCGGCTTCAAGGATGCCTTCGTGCGCAGCGTCAACAACGTGCTGCTGCACGAGGCAGGCGATTTTGAAATGGGCGGTGCCCCGAAAAGGCCGTTGATTCCGCTTGTTTTTGAAGAGCAAAAGAAAGAGGAAGAGGCGTCAGCACAAGCCAACCCCATTGTTGAAACGAAAAAGCAGGAAACCCCCAAAGAATACGATGAAGTGGCCATATTGCCCGCAACCAAAGCCGAAGAGCCAAAGGCTGAACAACCAAAGGCCAAAACTGCCGAAACTACTCCCAAGGGCGTAGAGGCCAAGTCGGAACCTGTAAAGAAGGAAGTGGAAAAGCCTGCTGCGACAAAGAAAGAACCCGTCAAGGCAGAACAAGAGAAGCCCGCTGCAAAAGAAGCCGCACCCGTGGCAGCGAGTTTCGAGGCCAATCTGCCCGACATTCGCCCCAACGTGAAACGCACTTCCGCCTACGAATTGCAAAAATCACTAAAGGCCGAAGGCTCCTACAAAGGCTCGTTGGACGGTTTTTACGGCAAGAGCACTCGTTCGGCCTATGATTTGGCCTTGGCCAACAACCGTCAGTTGCAGAAGTACCGCATCCTCGCCAAGTACATGGCCACGCCGTCGGAAGACGCAGCGAAAGGCACCATCCAATATTATATCAACAACCTTTGGGACGACCCCAAAACCGCTATAGACGGCCTTTCCGATTCAAAAGCGCCCATCGCCCGTGCCTATCGTGCCTATTTCCGCTACGTGAGCGAGGGCCAAAGCAAGGACGTAAACTGGCTGATGAACGAGGCCATTCGGGAAGCTTTTGCTGGCAAGAAGAACCTGCCCGGCAAGCTTGACCTCAGCGTTCGCTATGCTTACGAAGACATTGACCAGATGCTGATGCACCTGCGCTATATCCACGAAGCCTCGCCTGACGGCCCCTCGGCGCCATGTTGGCTGTTCAGGAAGCACCCAGCCCCGGCCCTGAAGGCGTTTGGGCCTGCCGAGGGCAGCAACCTGAAACTGCAAGCCTGTGGCGGATTCTGGGAATGGGAAGAAGTGAAGGTTTTGGATGCCATTGCCCGTGACCTCAACGGCTCGGCGCAGACCAGTGAGGCTGCTATCGCAAAAAGCCAGTCGCAACTCGCACAGCTCTACCTCACGCCCAAAGCCCTCACCGATGATGAGCGCAAGGCCCTTGAAAGCTGGAACGCCAAGCTTTGGCAAGGCATTGATGGTTGGTCGAGCCGTGACCCCATGCTGGCTGAAATTGCCACTGCCTTGAAAATCAATTATTTGCAAACCGAAGTGCTTTTCGAGGATTTTTTCATGGATGAAGGTTTCAACGAGCGGGAGGCCAAGGCGCTCGGCCTGCAAGCCATGAAAGTGCTGGTGGGGCACCACTTGGAGCGGTTTATTTAAACGCTTGATTAAAAAGCTATTGCAACTTGCAATCTCTGATGAATGGGTTTTCGGCGGTAACACCGAAAACCCATTTTTCATGCAAATTCCCATCGCTACAAAAACCAGCCGTCAAGCCTTAACGCCGTGCCCCGAAACAATAATACCTTTGCCAGCCTTGTTTACTAAGGCATACACCATACAGCATTCTATTTGATGAAAAAAGCATACCCTTGCCTCCTGCTCCTCGTTTGTTTGATTCAAATCAACAAAGCGCAAAGCCAGTCCTCCGAATTGGCTATTGGCCAATGGAAATCGCACCTGCCGTTCAACAACGGAAATTACGTCACCCAAAGCGACGATAAAATCTATTATGCCACCCGCTATGCCGTGCTGGAAGTGGACAAAGAAGAGCGTTCGGTGCGCCGGATGACCAAGGTGGAGGGCCTGAGCGATGTTGGCGTGAGCCTTGTCAAATACAATAAGGAAGGAAAGTCGCTGCTCGTGATTTACAACGACAGCAAGGTGGACATCATCAACGAGGAAGGCGTGCTCACACTTCCGGCCATCAGCAATGCGCCTTTTCTCGGCGCAAAAACCGTGTACGATGTTTTCATGGAAAGCGATTCCATCGCCTACCTCGCCGCCAATTACGGCATCACGACCCTGAACCTGAAGCGGGGCATTTTCCCGAATACCATCAAAACCCCCGTGGCAGTGCATTCCGTTCGACCATTTAATGGGCTGCTCTACGCTGCAACGGACGACGGCCTCTACGTTACCGACCCCAACGGCAATGAAAACATCAACGATTTTTCAACTTGGGACTGGCTGAACGGCACGAGCGGCTTGCCTCTTGAATTCCGTTCGGATGCCATGACCCTGCACAACGGGCAGCTCTACCTCGACGTCAACGACAGCCTCTTCGTTTTCGATGGCAATACGGCCACCAACCTTATGCACTCCGAT
>JADLHE010000595.1 GCA_020848965.1 Saprospiraceae bacterium | reverse complement strand
TTTTTCAAAAAATCAACGACCTCCATGACCTCCTCTTTGGCCTCGTCCAAGCCCGCCACATCGGCGAAGTTGATGTTCACCTTGGAGTTCTGGTCGAACAGTGTTGCCTTTGATTTTCCGATATTGAAAATCTGTGCACCGGGGCCACCTGCGCCACCGCCTACCCTGCGCATGATGAAAATCCATAGCAGAACCAACAAGGCCAAAGGCAGCAGCAGGCTGATGATGGGCGAAAGCCAGTTGGCTTTTTCGACATAGGATACCAATACCTGTTTGTCGGCAGGCAGGGTGGTGTTGAGTGCGTCAATCTTATTGGCGAAGTTCTCAGACGGGCCAATATCAAAGGTGTAGTGCGGGCGCTTATTGGCAAAAGAGCTTTTGGAAGCGTCCTTGTACTTATCCTTTTTGTTCTTGATGGCATCCTCGGTCAGATAGACCTGGGCATATTTCTCGTTGACCACTTCCAGTTTGTCCACGTCGCCTTCTTTTGCCATTGTGGCAAATTTCTCAAAGGTGATAGGTTCGCTGGTGCTGCTGGTGATGGGCAGGAAGTTCAGGCCGATGAAGAACAGGGCCAGAACCCCATAAATCCAATAGGGGTTGAATTTTGTGCCGTTTTTATTTTCTTGGTTGTTTTCCATTTATTCGATAAAAAGCAAGTGTTTTGATGTTGACCTGCTCGCTTGGTTCAATTTTTCTTGCTCAAAACACGCAAAACCTTGTGCTGTTCAGTCAGCCCCGATTTTCGTGGCATGTTTTCGATGTATGCTGGTATTAAGAAGATGAACACTGCATTCAGCGCTCATCGTTGACTACAAGTTTTCGTACTCGGTAAACTTGGCATCGCTCCATAAGTTCTCGATGTCGTAAAACTCCCTTGTTTCCCGGTAGAATACATGAACGACGGTGTTGAAATAGTCCATACAAATCCATCGGGAGTTCTGAACGCCCTCCACATGAAGGGGCAGTTGGCCGAGTTCTTCTTTCAGCCGCTTCTGAATATTGCCAGAAATGGCTTTTACCTGTGTGTTGGAGTCGCCTTCGCAGATGATGAAAAAATCCGTGGGGGCATCGTCCAGTTTTCGAAGGTCGAGTTTGATGATGTTTTTTCCTTTGATGTCCTGGATGCTGTCAACGATAAGGTCGTTGAGCATTTCGGCGGAGGAGAGGGTTGGTTTCAGAACTGCTTGTGCGCTCAAATCTGGAATTGTTTACTTTTGAACCTTCGGGTGCTGGTTGCCGAGGCATTTTCGAAGAATGACACCCAAGCCAGCCACTCAGGTTTGTGTTTGTTGATGTACAGCCTGCGCCGTGCATAATTCAAAGCCTAAATGTACGAACTTTATTTCGATTGAGAAGACTTAACACCTTATTTGTCGGGCAAACCCTGCTGCAACTGCCGGAAGTGGACAGCACCAACAGCTTTGCCCAAGCGCTTCTATCAAAAAGCAAACCACAAGAGGGAATTGTCATTTCGACCTTCTGCCAAACGGCGGGCAGGGGACAAATTGGCAGTACTTGGGAGTCGGAACCGGACAAAAACATCAGCCTCAGTGCCATCCTCTACCCCGATTTCTTGGAGGCAAAGGACCAGTTCCAACTCAATCAGTGCATCTCACTGGCCGTTTTCGATTTGGTGAAAAACTGCCTGCCCGACCAACCCGTTTCCATCAAATGGCCCAACGACATTTACGTTGGCGCCCGCAAAATTGCGGGAATTTTGATTCAAAACTCGCTTATCAACACTCAAATACGCTCCACAGTTGCGGGCATCGGAATTAATGTCAATCAGACAGCCTTTGTCACCAATCCGCCGAACCCCACTTCCCTTCTGCTCGAATCGGGTCAAGAACACGCACTCCACGACCTCGTGCTCCAGCTTTGCGAGCATTTGGAGGCCCGCTACCTACAACTAAAAGCCGGGAAAATAGTTCCTTTGCAGCAAGACTACCTCCGCCATCTTTATCGCTTTGGCCAATTGGCCGACTACCAGCGCAGCAATGGCGACACTTTTAAAGGCACCATCATCGGCATTGACGAAATGGGGCGGCTCAGGATGGAAGTAGGCAGTGAAATTGAGTGCTTTGACCTAAAAGAAATACGATTCATTTAGGGATGAGGAATGAGGGATTAGGGATGAATGCAGACCCCCATCATTCCTAATCCCTCATTCCTCATCCCTATGCAAGTCCACATCCTCACCATCGGCGACGAACTGCTCATTGGGCAAATCATTGACACCAACTCGGCCAAAATGGCCCAGATGCTGCTCGAAATCGGTGCAAAAGTGACGGGCCGCACGGCGGTCGGCGACGAGCACGAGGCCATTATTGGTGCGTTGCAACGGGCCACCGAGCAGGCCGACATCGTGCTGGTGACGGGCGGCCTCGGCCCCACCAAGGACGACGTAACGAAGAAGGCCATTGCCGATTTCTATGGCGTCGGCTTCGTCTTCGACCAGCCTACGATGGACCGGCTGAACGTGATTTATGAACGCATCGGCAAACCCATCACCGAGGCCGTGCGCACCCAGTGCCTTATGCCACAAAACGCTCAGGTTTTGACCAATAAAATGGGAACCGCCCCCGGCATGTGGTTCGAGGAAGGTGGCAAAGTGGTGGCCAGCATGCCCGGCGTGCCTTTTGAGATGGAGTACCTGATGCAGCATGAGGTCTTGCCCCGGTTGCAGGAGCGTTTCAATGCCCTGCCGACGGCTCACCGCACGCTGTTCACGGCTGGGGAGGGCGAATCCACCATTGCGGAGTACCTAAAAGATTTCGAGGAAAACCTACCGCCACAGGTGAAATTGGCCTACCTACCCGCCATCATTCGGGTGCGGCTGCGCCTTACTGTAAGCGATGCCGACCCGGTTTTTGTGGAGAAAATCCTCGATGAAAAATTCCGGGAAATGGAGGCACTGCTACCGCCGCAAATCGTCGCTGGCTACGGCGACGACTCGCTGGAGAGCGTCATTGGTCGCATTTTGAAGGAAAAAAACCTGAAGCTATCCACAGCGGAAAGCTGCACGGGCGGGTATTTGGCGCACCTCATTACCTCTGTGCCGGGGTCGTCGGCGTATTTTGAGGGCAGTGTGGTTTCTTATGCCAATTCGGTGAAAATGAACCAGTTGGGCGTAAAGCCCGAAACCCTTGAACAGCACGGTGCCGTCAGTGAACAGACCGTGCAGGAGATGGTGGCTGGTGCCATCCGATTGCTCGGCACCGATGTAGCTGTGGCCACTAGCGGCGTCGCCGGGCCAGATGGGGGCACACTGGAAAAGCCCGTGGGCACGGTATGGATTGCCGTTGGCAATGCTGAGCGAACTGTGACCAAAAAGCTGCAACTGACCAAGAACCGCTTGCTGAACATCCAATATTCTGGGTACTATGCATTGAATTTATTGCGGTTGTTCTTGATGGGAAAATAACCAGATTCATTCTGTTCGTTGAGCACCGAACCCTTTTCGTAGAAAAATGTTAGTGAAGGCTTTAGGGGCAAATACCTTTGTCCCCCATCTTTCGTTTGGTTGTGACCCAACTGAAACCCTAATTTCCAAATTTTCATTTTCCATATACACCCGACATGATTTTAAAAAGACTTATCACGCTAATGCTGCTATTTGGGGCAGCCAGCCAGATTTTTGCGCAGCAAACAGGCAAAATCACCCTCAGCGGCGTCGTGAAGGACGACGACAACGGCGAAACACTCATTGGTGCCACCGTTTTTGAAGCGGCCAGCGGCAACGGCACTACCACCAACGAGTATGGCTTTTATTCACTGACCATTCCTCAAGGAAATGACTCGGTTTCGATTGAATTCAGCTATGTGGGATTCCAAACAACGATGTTTCGGATTTTGCCAAAGGCTGACCAAACCATCAATATCCGGCTCAGCACGGGCATACAGTTGCAGGAAGTGGTGGTAAAGGCCAATTCTTTTGAAGAAAGCATCCGCTCCACGGAAATGAGCGTGGAGGAGATTTCCACGAAGGAGGTGAAGCTCATACCTACCCTGCTCGGCGAATCCGATATTTTGAAGGTGATTCAGTTGAAGCCGGGCATGCCGAGCGGTTCGGAGGGCAGTACGGGCCTCTATGTGCGGGGCGGTGCTGGCGACCAGAACCTTATCGTGCTGGATGAAGCGCTCGTTTACAATGCCAACCACCTTTTCGGTTTCTTCAGCACTTTCAACACGGATGCCGTGAAGGACCTCAAATTGTACAAAGGCGGCTTCCCGGCGCAGTACGGCGGTAGGCTCTCTTCGGTGATTGACGTGCGGATGAAAGAGGGCAACAACCAGCACTTCGCCGGAACGGGCGGCATCGGCCTCATCAGCAGCCGCTTGACGCTGGAAGGGCCGATTCAGAAGGACAAATCTTCGTTCATCGTGAGCGGGCGGCGCACCTACGCCGATATTTTTACCCGGATGATCAACAAATCCAATGAGGGCGACCCCGAGTACAACCCCATCCCCGACTACTATTTCTACGACCTGAACACGAAGGTCAATTTTGACCTCGGCGAAAAAGACCACCTTTACCTGAGCGGTTATTTCGGGCGTGACGTGTTCGGCTTCAACGGCGATTTTTTTGACTTCAGCTTCAGTTGGGGAAATAGGACAGGGACTGCCCGCTGGAACCACGTTTTCTCGCCAAAACTATTTCACAACCTGACTTTTACGTATTCTGATTACGATTATAATATCGAAACGAAAGTCACGGGCTTCTCCTTCAAAGTCGGTTCCGATGTGCAGGATGCCAACCTCAAGTCCGACTTCTACTACGGCCTGAACGATAACCATACCCTCCGCTTTGGCGGCAATATCACCCATCACAGCTTTGGCGTGGGGCGCCTCAAGGCTGGTACCGACGACGGAGAAATCAATTTCTCCGGCGGCAACGATTTCGACGCTTGGTCAATGGCCACCTATTTTGGCGATGAAATGAGCTTCGGCGAACGCTGGAAACTGAATGCTGGGGTGCGCCTCTCCGGTTTTTACAATGAAAAATTCTACGCTGGTGTGGAGCCAAGGGCTGCCGCCGTTTACAGTGTGAATAAGGGAATGTCGTTGAAAGGCAGCTACGCCCGCATGTACCAATACCAGCACTTGGTGAGCACCTCTGGCATTTCGCTGCCCACCGATATTTGGTACCCAACTACCAAGCTCATCAAGCCCCAGCACAGCGACCAAGTGGCTGTGGGTTGGGAGAAATTGCTCGGCGGCAACAAATACCTGATAACCAATGAATACTATGTGAAATGGCTCCGCAATCAAGTGGACTTCGTGGACGGGGCGCAGCTCTTCGCCAACGATCGTTTGGAGCAGGAGTTTGCCATCGGCAAAGGCTACGGCTATGGCATGGAGCTGAGCATCGAAAAGCAAGAAGGTGTGGTGCGGGGCTGGATCGGCTACACCTTGGCCTTGGTGAGGCGGGGCCAATTCAACACCATTGACGACTCCAAGGTTTTTGCCGGCGGCGACCGCTATTTTTATCCCCGTTACGACCGCCGCCACAACGTTTCGGTCGTGGTGATGTACGATTTTGGCGAAACCCGTGACAGGAAGGGATTGGCGACAAACCGCTGGACCATCTCCGGTACGATGATTTACGGCAGTGGCGACCGCACTTGGCTGCCCGTGGGAAGGTTCGCCTTTCAAGATGTCTATGGTGCTGATTTTCAGCCGATTACGCCCGTGTATGGCCAACGAAACGCATTCAGGTTGCCTTATTTCTTTCGCTCCGACCTTGGCATCACCTACCACATGTTCCCCAAATGGGGCGAGAGCGACCTGAACCTAAGTTTCTTTAATGTAACGAACCGTCGCAACGCCTTTTTCCTCTACATAGAACCGCAATACGCCGATGACGTCAAACCGGAGGAAACCCCGTTGGCCATTCCAACCGGGCTAAAAGCCAAGCAGGTCTCGCTGTTCCCCATCATCGGTTCGCTGACCTGGAACTTCAAGTTTTGACGTAACACGGACTGCCAGTCCGTGCTTAACACACGCAACCTAAACGAATAGTTTTAAACTGACAATCAACCTTTTATGAAATACTTCTTTCAAAAATCAAATATATCAGGCCAGTTGCTTTGGCCAAGTTTCATCTTTTTGCTTTTTGCTTTTTTCATTACTGCCTGCGGCAATTTGGAGAAAGAAATCAACCTCGACCTCCCGGCGTACCAGCCGCAATACGTGGTGGAATGCTACCTGGAGCCAGGCCAGCCGTTTACGCTATTGCTGACCCGCAGTTCGGCCTATTTCGACCCGTTCCCAACCGACCCTTTGGCGTACGTGGAAAATATCTTGGTGGACAGCGCCGAAGTGGTCATTACGCACAATGGCGTGGATTACAATTTGGCGAATACGCCGTTCCTGAACCCAAGCACGCTGAAAGTCGCCAATTATTACAGCTCACAGCTGGTGCCTGAGGATTTTGACAACGATTTTGCCTTGAAAATCACCCTGTCGAACGGCCAAACCATCACTTCCACGACCCGCATTTTGCCCGTTGTGCCGATTGACAGCGTGGTGGTCGAGTTCGATGACGTGAAGGACACGCTTGCCCGCTGCCTTACCTACCTCACCGACGACCCCAGCACGGTGGATTACTACCGCCGGATGATTCACCAAAACTCCCTCGTTGACTCAATACCCGACCAAGACTTTACCACCAACGACGACTATGTGGACGACAAGGTCATCGTGTTCGGTACGGGCTATGATTACAAGGAAGGCGATACCATTTACAATACCATGTTCCATATCGAGCGGGCTTATTTCGATTTTTGGAACAGCACCTTTAATGCCATCAACTCCAATGGAAACCCCTTTGGCCAGCCAAGCAGCATTGTTTCCAATGTGGAAAGCAGCGACGGGAGAGCCGTTGGCATTTTCACGGGCTTGAGCTACGATAGGATTATGACGGTGGTGACGAAATAGCAGCTTTGCTTATAATCCGAATTTCTCCAATCTGCGATAAAGCGCTGCCCTCGTAAGGCCCAGCGACTCCGCCGCCTTGCTGATATTGCCTTGGTGCAATTCCACGGCTTTTTGCACGAGGGTGCGCTCGATTTCTTCGAGATTCATATTGTCCGGCGGGAAAACGATCTTGCCGCCACTGCCCGGCTGCAAGCTGAAGTCATCGGGCTGAAGGTTGGCCGATTCTGTCAAAATCACCGCCCGCTCCACGGCGTGTCGGAGTTCCCGCACATTGCCCGGCCACGGGTATTTTTCCAGCTTTTCCAGCGTTTCCCGCTCGAAATCCATGTGGGGCTTGCCGTATTTTTTCACGTATAGTTGAAGGTAGTGCTTCGCAATGAGCCGGATGTCGCCAAAGCGCTCCCGCAACGGCGGCATGCCGATTTCGATGGTGTTGATGCGGTAGAGCAGGTCTTGGCGGAAGGTCTTTTCAGCCACCATTTTTTGAAGGTCGAAATTGGTGGCGCAGATGAGCCGGAAGTCCACCGGAATCTCTTTTGTGGAGCCGACCCGCACGATTTTCCGGGTTTGCAGCGCCGTCAGCAATTTGGACTGAAGGCCGAGGCTCAGGTTGCCTATTTCATCCAAAAACAGCGTACCGCTATTGGCCGCCTCGAACTTGCCCACGTGGTCTTCCTTGGCATCGGTAAACGCCCCTTTCACATGGCCGAACAGCTCGCTTTCAAACAAACTCTCGGAAATCGTGCCCAAATCCACCTGCACGAAGGGGTTCCCTGGTCTCGCCGATTTTCGATACAACTCCTTGGCTGCCAGCTCCTTGCCAGTTCCGTTTTCGCCCGTGATGAGCACGTTGGCATCCGTGCCAGCCACTTTGTCAATGGTCTTGAAAACTTCCCGCATTGCCGATGATTCTCCGAGGAAATCAAGCCCATTGCGCTGCCATCCCGACTCGTCCCTCGCCGGGATTTCCTCCCTTCGGTCGTCAAACTGCCGACTACCAACTGAACCAACCGCCGCCTTCACCACCTCCAGCAGCTTCTCGTTCCGCCACGGTTTTTCGATAAAATCCGAGGCCCCGATTTTCATGGCGCTCACCACGATTTCCACCTCGCCATGCGCCGTGATGATGATGACCTGGGTGCGAGGGCGCAGCTCCTTGATTTTGGCAAGCCACTCCAAGCCGACCTTTCCCGTCGAGTCGGTCTTGTTGTAATTGAGGTCGAGCAGCACCACTTCTGGCTCGTACTGCTGCAATAGGCGGGGCAGGTGCTGCGGGTTTTGCTCCGCAAACACACGAGAAAACACTGGCTTAAGCAGCATTTTCAAGGAAAAAAGGATGTCCTCCTCGTCGTCAAGTATGAGTATGGTGCCGTTTTGCTTCATTTCGATTGCAAGGATACGATTTGTAAAACTAAGCCAATCATGCGATTGGCAAAGACACAATAAATCGAAAAAAGCCTACTGACGCCCCAATTTACTTGAGTGAACCTTCGGTTTCCCAATTTCGCCTTTACTCCTCCACCGCCACGCCAGCCCCCTGCGCTGACACATAGTAGGCTCCTTTCAGTACCAGTTTTGCTCCTTCGGGCAATGCCTCAGCGGGCGTCACCGACACGAACCCATCGGCTGCACCGCCTTTTACCACCTTTATTTTTTTGAAAAAACTGCCATTGGCGTCCTCTTTTTCGAGCAGGTAAATAAAGTCCTCCTCGCCTTCCCGCACCACGGCAGCTTCGGGCAGGGCAGTGCCGCCGCCCGCACCGTTTGTGGCAATCCGGGCTTCGAGGAAGGCCCCGTTCACAAAGTTTTGCTGCTTCGCAATGCTGCCGTCCAGCCGGGCATGTGCCCGCACGGCCCGCTTCGTTGGGTCGAGCACCTTGTCCATGCTATAAACGGTGGCGGGGTAGGTTTTCGACGCTTCGGCGGGGAAGGCAAGGCTCACCCGCTGCCCATTTTTGACCTTCAATATATCCTTCTCAAATACCCAAAGGTCGGCATGTAGCTGGCTGAGGTCCGTCACCTCACAAACCACCGTGCCGGGCTGCACGGCAGCGCCCACGTTGGTTTTCACCCCCGTCACGATGCCGCTCACCGGGGCCACGAGCACCAGCTGCGTGCTCAGGTTCTGCGCCGTCAGCTTGTCCGGGTTGATTTGGTACTGCCGCAATTTGGCGGCCAGCACAGCAGCGGTCGTCTCGGCGGCCCGCAGGTCGGTTTCCGCTTTTTGGAAGTTCTTCGAGGCCGTTGCATCAGCATCCTTGAGCGCTTTGTAGCGATCAAATTCATTTTTCAGGAACGCCATCTGCCCCTTGTTTTCGAGGAACTGCTGCTGCATGTCCAGCAGGTCGGGCTTGCGCACGGTGGCCAGCACTTGGCCCTTGCTCACCATGGCGTTCATGCTAGCCCGGATGTCGGTGATGATGCCATCGGAGAAGGCCGTCACCTGCGCCACATGCTCGTTGTGCACGACCAGTTCGGCATTTACCCGCAGCTCGTCGGCGATGTTTTTTTGTTCAAAACCGCCGAACTCCAGCCCCGCTTGTTTCGCCTGCTCCGCCGTCAGGTGGACGAGGTCGCCGCTCGCATGGGCGACTTCCGCTTCGGGTTTTTCGGTGGTGGTGGGTTCGTTTTTGCCGCAAGAGAATGCAGCGATAATGAGGAAAAGAAAAAAGATGTTTTTCATCTTAAAAGATTGATTGTCAATTAATTTTGAAACTCGGATTGCGGATTGGGTGACTAGCTTAATTGGGGAAAACTAGAAATTAGGATTGCCCCACGGTCTCCAATCCGAAATCCGCAATCCGGAATCCGAAATGGTTTATTGCCCTGTCAGCGCCTCCAACTCAATAATCGTCTGGTTCAGCCCCAACAAATTCTCCAAATGCTGCATTTCAATGCCCGACGCCTGCTCCATCAGCTGCACGAAATCGGCGAAACTGACCTCCCCCTGCGAGTAGTTCAGGCTGCCTGTGCGCAACAATTCGGCGGCAAGCGCCTTGCCTTCGGCGGCGTAGTATTCGAGCATGATTTGGTACTTCTCCTGCTCGTGCAGCAGGTGCCCCAGTTCGTTTTGTTGCGATAGCAGCGCATTGCGGTACTCGGCGTTTGCTGCCGCAATGCCCACCTCCGCCGCTTGTTGCTGTGCCTTCAAGGACTTTTTAAACAACGGCACGTTCACGCCCAATTGCCAACCGGGGTAAAACGCCCCGTTGCCGAGTACCTGTCCGTACACGCCCGCCGAGGTCGTCGGTGAAAACCTCGCCTTGACCGCCTCCTGCTCCGAAGTGGCCACTTGAATGGCGCTCTGGCTGTACTTCGCCATTGCAGAACTGCGCAGTAGCGTAGTGTCGGCAATGGAAAACCCGCCCTCGTGCAGTGGCTCCACAATGGGCTGCACAGGCTCACCCAGCCCTAAAATTTGCCCCAAAACGATGCGGTCGAACTCAATTTCGTGCTGCACCGTGCGGGCTTCGAGGCGGATTTGCGCTGCCCTGTCCTGCGCCGACAATTTCTCGGCAAGAGCGGCGTCGCCCGTGCGATGGCGGACATCAGCGGCACGGGCCACCCGCTGCCAGACGCTGTCCAAGCGGTTGTTGAGCGCCGCCTTGCCATCGAGGTAGCTGAGGTGGTGGTAAATCTGCCGCACCTGCTGTACGATGCCCTGCCGGGTCATGCCTTGCCGGGCCTCGGCCTGTGCCTGCAAGCTGGCGTGGAGGTCACGGGTGGCACGGGTCATTTTTCCAGATGGGAAACTTTGCGCCACGCCAAAGGTGGAAGTGCCGAGGATGCCGAGGTCGGGGTCAGCGGTCACGTTGTGGAAGATTTGCGAATGCTCCCAGGGAGCGCCCGCCCCTTTCAGCACCTCCTGCTGCCGGATTTGGTGGCTCGCCGCCGCCATCGCCGGGTGGTTTTTGAGGGCCAGGTCAATGGCTTGCTGCTCGGTGAGGGAGACTTGGGAGACAGCGAGTTTTGCTCCGCAAATCAGTATGAGAAATAAGGTTGCTTTTTTCATAAAAGACTGAATATCAGTTTTTTAAAACTTTTACAACGCGAGGAGGATGGTTGCACGGATTAGACGGATTGGGCGGATTAGAACGGATTTTAATCAGTGTAAATCCGCCCAATCCGTCTAATCCGTGTAACCATCCTCCTCGCGACTAAGTCATGCTTTTTTCCTAAAAAACATCGCATACAGCACCGGTAACACCACCAGCGTCAGCAGCGTGGAAGTCACCAAGCCGCCAATCACCACCGTCGCTAACGGGCGCTGCCCCTCGGCGCCAGCCCCGTGCGAAATCGCCAGGGGAAGGAAGCCGAGCGAGGCCACCGCCGCCGTCATCAGCACGGGGCGAAGCCGCACCAGCGCACCACGGATGATGCGCTCATGCACATTGCGTACGCCCTCCGCTTCCAACTGTTTGAAATAGGAAATGAGCACAATGCCATTTAGCACTGCCACGCCGAACAGGGCAATGAAACCTACCCCCGCCGAGATGCTGAAAGGCATGTCACGCAACAGCAGGGCGAAGATGCCGCCCACTGCCGACATGGGGATGGCAGTAAAGATTAACGTACTCTCTTTCAATGAGTTAAAGGTGAAATACAGCAAGCCGAAGATGAGCAACAACGCCACGGGTACGGCGATGCTAAGGCGCTTTTTCGCCGCTTCGAGGTTCTCGAACTGCCCGCCGAAAGTGTAGTAGTAACCACTCGGCAGCTTGAGTTTTTGACCCAAAGCCGCCTGCATGTCCTTGATGGCGCTCTCAACGTCACGCCCCCGCACGTTGGCACTGACAACGATGCGGCGACGGCCATCGTCCCGGCTGATTTGCGCCGGGCCCGGCTGGTAGCTCACCTCAGCGACCTCGCTGAGCGGAATCAATTGACCATCGGCGGTAGCGATGGGTAATTGTCGAACGTCCTCGATGTCGGCACGGTGGTCGGAGGCGAGGCGCACGACGAGGTCGAAGCGGCGCTCGTCCTCGAAAATGGCACCGGCTGCTGTGCCAGCGAAAGCCGTTCGCAGCGCCTCATTCACGTCTTTCACGTGCAGGCCGTAACGTGCGATTTTGTTGTAGTCGTAACGGGCGACGATTTGCGGCAAGCCCTCGGTCTGCTCCACTTTGATGTCCGAAAGCCCCGGTATTTGCTTGATGACGTTCTCGACCCGATGCCCTGCCTTCGCCAAGCTGTCGAGGTTGTCGCCGAAGACCTTCACGGCCACGTCGGAGCGCACCCCGGTCATCATCTCGTCGAAACGCATCTTCACGGGTTGCGTGAACTCGAAGGCCATGCCCGGCACGTCGTAAACCTTCGCCTCGATTTTTTCCACCAACTCCTCTTTCGTCTCCGCCCGTTTCCACTGCTCTTTTGGCTTCAGCAAAATGATATTGTCGGCGGTCTCCGGTGCCATCGGGTCGGTCGGAATTTCGGCGGAGCCGATTTTTGAAATAACTTGCTCGACCTCATCGGGGAAATTTTCCATGATGATTTTTTGCGCAAGCCGATGACTTTCAATGGTTTGTGTGAGCGAGGTGCCGGGCTTGCAGAAGCCGTGCATCATGATGTCGCCCTCGTCGAGGGTGGGGATGAACTCGCCACCCATTCGTGAGAAAAGGAAAATGCTGAGCACAAAAACGGCGAGCGTAATGCCCAAAACGAGTTTGCGCCATTGCAAAGCAAAATTCAATGAAGGCAGGTACAGCCTTTGGAAAGTGGCAATGATGCGGTCGGCAAATGTCTTTTCTGCCTTCAGTTTTTTGTTCAAAAATGCGGCGCTGACGGCTGGCACGTAGGTCAGCGAAAGCAGCAGCGCCCCGATGAGCGCAAAACTCACCGTCTCCGCCATCGGCTTGAACATCTTGCCCTCCACCCCCGTCAGCGAGAGGATGGGCAGGTAAACGATGAGGATGATGATGACCCCGAAGACGCTGGAGCGCATGATTTTCGAGGAAGAGAAGCGCACTGCTTCGTTCATTTCATCCTGCGAAAGATGGAGCGTGGCGTAGCTGCCGTCCTCCTGTTTTTGCTGATGAAACACTTTCTCGTGTAGGAAGTGCAGTGTCGCCTCCACGATGATGACCGCCCCGTCCACAATCAAACCGAAGTCAATGGCACCGAGCGACATGAGGTTGGCGCTGACGCCCGTCAACTGCATCATGCCGATGGCAAAGAGCATGGACAGTGGTATGACTGAGGCGATAATCAAGCCCGCCCGGAAGTTGCCGACCAGCAGCACGAGGATGAAAATGACGATGAGCGCCCCTTCGATGAGGTTTTTCTCGACCGTGGCAATGGTGCGGTTCACCAGTTTTTCCCGGTCCAAAAACGTGGTGATGGTGATGCCTTCAGGCAAGGAAGTCTCGATTTGGGCGATGCGCTCCTTCACCCGCTTGATGACTTGGGCAGCGTTCTCGCCCTTGAGCATCATCACGATGCCGAGCACGATTTCACCCTCGCCGTTGTGGCTGACGGCCCCGTAGCGCAGGGCACTGCCGATTTTCACCTCGCCGATGTCGCCAATGCGGATGGGCGTGCCGTTGTCGGATTTCACGACGATTTGCCGGATATCCTCAATGGACTTTGCCAAGCCCTCGCTGCGGATGAAATAGGCGTTGGCGTTCTTTTCGATGTAGGCGCCGCCGGTGTTCTCGTTGGCGTTGTCCAAGGCCATGAGCAGTTCACTCGTACCGATGCCGAAGGCTTTCAGGCGGGCAGGTGTCACGGCGACTTCGTACTGTTTCAGGTAGCCGCCGAAGCTATTAACCTCCACCACGCCGGGGATGCCCGCCAGTTGGCGCTTCACAATCCAGTCTTGTATGCTGCGCAATTCGGTGGGCGAGTAGCGGCTTTCGTAGCCGGGTTTTGGCTCGATGCGATAGTGCAGGATTTCGCCCAAACCTGTGGAAACGGGTGCCAGTTCTGGCGTTCCGAAGCCAGCGGGTATCTGCTCCTCCGCCATTTTCAGCTTTTCGTTGATGAGCTGTCGGATGAGGTATTTGTCAATATCCTCGTCGAATACGACCGTCACCACGCTCAGGCCAAAGCGGCTGATGCTGCGCAATTCGGTCACGCCGGGGATGGTGCGCACGGCGTTTTCGATGGGATAGGTGATGAACTGCTCCACCTCCGCCGTTGCCAGCGTGGGGCAGACCGTGAGCACCTGGGCTTGGTTGTTGGTGATGTCGGGAATGGCGTCAATGGGCAGCCGGGTGAAGGCGAAGATGCCCCAAACGGCCAGTGCCAAGGTGCCGAGGGCGACGATGGTTTTGTTTTTTATGGAAAAAGATATAATGGAGTCCAGCATGAATTGATTGCGGATTTCGGATTACGGAATGCGGATTGAGGGCCGGAAGTCGGCAAGAGAAGGGGATTTTCTACAACGAAATGGGATGACGCAAACCAATTAACACTTTGGGCTAAGCTCAAAATGTCAATCAATGCGGCGACAATCCGAAATCCGAAATCGAAAATCCCTGACTGCCGTCAGGCAGGCGAAATCAGACGGCTCGTGGCGGCTGCCAGATGTCGCTGGGAAGGGAAAAGCGGTAGGATTGGTCTTGGAAAACGGGTCGGGTTGCCTCGCCAATAGTGGGCATGGCGGGCGTATAATCTTGAAGGTTTTGGAAGGCAACCAAAACGGGTGTGTGAAGGTGGTTGCAATGCTCCTTGCCGGGCAGCTTCGAGTGGTCGTGCTCAGTTTGGTGCTTCGCAAAGCCCTCGCCATAGTGCATTTTCCAGAACTGGAAAAAACAGATGCCCGGCGTCTCGGTTTGGTGCTCCTTGAAGTGTTCGAGCAGGCCGGGCAGTTTCGCCAATTCCTCCTTGGCCTGCGCAGGCACGAGGGCGCTGAACAAGAACAAAACAAGGAGGAATTTGGCGATTGCGTTTTTCATTGCGGAGCAAAGATAATAAATTGGTGATTTTTGTCAACTCGATTTTACTAACGGTATTAGCGAATGACTATTGGTTTTTGGCCATAAATAAAGCCGAAGTGATCTAAGTTACAGAGGGACGGGTATTGTACAACTCAATCGTCGTCATCGCCCTTTCCTTCCCGGTTGCCCTCTCGTCCATTTTCACTGCCATTATATCTGGCACGATTGCCATCCCACCTAATATCATGTTCGTTCCCACTTCGGTGGCAAGCTACGCAATCATTGATGTTTGAGATGCCTTCTTCGCTGTGTTCCGCCCTGATATTGCTGGCTGTATGCTCATGGCAGCCATAGCAGGTATAGGTTTCAAAATTGCCATTTAAATGGCAGGTATTGCAGTTGGCGTTGTGGTCTCCATTCAACACAAAATAAGTGGCATGATTAAAAGAAGACGGTGTCCACCGTTCGGTGTCGTGGCATTTGATGCAGTTGTCCTTTATCGTGCTGTGGAACGAATCGTTAGGGTTTTTGTGGCAACTGGTGCAATTCTCCCTGCCCACGCTGGTAATCATGGCATGATCAAATGGCTCTGACAATTTCCATTCATTGGTTGTATGGCATTTATTGCAGGATTCGGACAATTGCTTGTGTAGCCTGTCATCTGGTTTTTGGTGGCATTTAATACAGTCATTGACAATTGTTTGGGCAATCAAAGAATGCTCAAAATTAGTCAATGTTGGATCAGGTATAGTACCGTTATGGTCAGTATGGCAGGAGGTGCAGGTTTGATTCAAAAGCTGTTCGTGAAATAAAACCTTCTTTGCCTGAGCCATAGTGGTTGAGGTGTCCAGCCCTATTTCCGACACTTTGTGGCAGGCAATGCACTTGTCATTTCCTATACCACCGAATGGCGTATGGCAAGCATAGCATTTGTTGTTCAAATCTTGGTGTCCCTGCGATAATTCACCCGGATTTAGCATAACATGAGGGTATTTAACTGCCAATAAAACAATGGCGGCAATCAACCCAAATATGATTAGCTTTTTCATTTCGAGAACATGATTACTGAAACAATATGCACCAATGAAAGCAGCGCCAAAAGCAGCGAAATAGGCAAATGAACCACTCGCCACTTCTTCATGGCATCAACCATGATGGCGTCAAAAAACAATTTCCTGTCGGTTGATTCTTTGTCATTGCCTGAATCAATTAGGGCTTTTCTTTTTGCTGCCAATGCCTCGTTTGCGCTTTTTAAAAGGTATTTGCCGACCAACCCACTTGCCACGTTAATCAAAAGCATAAGCAAGGCAAGCCAAGGCAATAACGCATTGAAATGTATGCCTGCATGTACGATAATCATGATGGAGCCTGCCCATGCCATATATTCATGCGTTTGCAGCAATTGCTTTGGCGAACCAACCTGTATCAATTTCCGCTTCCGCAATGAGTAAACGAAGGAGAAGATAATAACGAACGTGCCCACATAACCCAAATAGCGGCCCACGAAAACCCAATGGAAATAATGGAGCAAATAATCAATACCGACCGCAATCAATATCATAAGTGCAAACCAATTGAAGAATGGCAGCACATGCTTTATTAACAGTGATTGTCTCATAATATCGAAGTTAATTGTCGAAATAAAAAATATAGAAGGCGGTGACAGCATACTGTTGTCACCGCCTGAATCAAACTAATCGTCGTCATCCTGTTCACCAGCCTCACCGCCTCCATTGGTTTCGCCACCATTGGCAGCTGCCACGCCGCTCCTGATTTCCGAGTGGCGAATCTGTCCGCCGAGATAACCCGTGCGGGCCATTGCACCGAAAGTGACCAAGCTGAGTACCGTGGCCACTAATACCAACGGTTTGGAAACTTGCTCCTTGCCCCAGCCTACGATTAGCGTCACCAGTGAGAGCAGGCCGAGCGCCTCCATGAGCCAAATGGCGATGGTTGCCGCTTCTTCGTGCTCCTCGATGAGCGATTCGGAAACGTTGGCGATGCCCTCCACGCTCTCCTCTGCTGGCTCGCCAGTGAGGAAAACGGGGATTGCGATGGCAGCCATTGCGACCCAGGTCCAAAGGGCTGTTTTCTTGACTTGTTCGGATGACGTGAGGTAGCCGTAGGCCATCACGCCCACGCCCAACAGCGACCCGATGATGGGGAAGTGGTTGAGCAGGAGATGCAGATGTGTTGCGTCCATTTTTAAATGATTTTCGCTTAAAATCAGCGGTTTAAGATTTGTCTTTTGAAAAGTTGGGGAAAGCCCCCGGCTCACTTTCGTTCTTGGAACAGGAACTTGTGATAACCGGAGGCTTGTTTTTTGAGGCTATTTGGACCAATGTAATCCTGATGTCACTGGTTCAAGGTCAGCCCGCTTTTCTCAAACTTTGTCAATTTTCGTGAAGCGGTCGGATTTGGTCATGGAGATATTGCAGCGCTTGGGAGCGTTGCCATCGAAGGTGTTGCCACAGGTCTGGCAGACGTAATAAACCGAAGCCAAGCTGTCCACTTTTTTCGCCTCCAAAGCAGCCAAAGCTTTTTCATACAATGGTTTGTGGCGCTGCTCGGTCTTGTAGGCGTAGTTCAGGCTGATGGTGGCCAGTTTGCCATTGGCGGCTTTGGCGTTTTTCAAAAATTCTGGATACATCGTTGCTATTTCGTAGGCCTCGCCAGCGATGGCGTCCTTTAGGTTTTCGGCGGTGGTTTTCACCGTGAATTCTGGCTTGAAACTCGGAACGGCAGCGCCCAGTTCTTCCAGCACAGCTTGGTGATTGTTGGCGTGGATGTTCTCAGAAGTGGAAGTTGCCTTGAAGAGCAATGCAATCTGATGATAGCCCTCCTCTTCTGCCTTTTTCGAATATGCAGCATACTTTGCGCTGGCAGTGGTTTCGCCTTTGAAGGCATCCGTTAAGTTATTGACCATCGTTGCTTTGGCATCGGCGGTGGGGGCTGTGCCTCCATTCTCGTTCATTTCGGCCTCTTCGTTCTCGGCCTCGTCTCCTGCGTCATCGTTTTCGGCAGTTGTGCCTTCGGCTGGTTGTTGCATGGCCGTTTCCTGTTGGGCGTTTTCCTGTTGGTTAGGATTGCTGCAAGCTGGCATCAAAGCCCAAAGCCCTACGGCCAGAAGGATTGCAAAAAAGGATTGTGGTTTCATCTTTTTATTCTTTTTCGGTTAAAACCCATTGAAAGCGCGCTATCGTTTCCTTTGGATTTGATGCTGCAAAACTGCCCGTGCCAGCTTTAAAGCTGCCTTTGGCTTTCCTTAAAATTGGCTAAAAATGGAGACGGTGGACGGGAGACGGAAGGACTGTGGAATCTACTTAAAGTGCAGCGTAAACGCAGTACCGCTGCCTTCCTCGCTTTTCACGGAGATTTCAATCTGTTCCAGACTGGCGATTTTTTGCACAATGGAAAGGCCAAGGCCGCTACCGGGGACTTGCGATGTTCGGGATGCATCAGTCCGGTAAAGGCGGTCAAAAAGGTATGGCAAATGCTCGGCAGGGATGCCCGGCCCGTTGTCGCTGATGGTCAAGGCGTGGGAAGCCTCGTCCCAGGTGCAATGGATTTCTCCGCCGTGGTGGCCATATTTCAAGGCATTGCCCAGCAGGTTGCTGACAAGTATTTCAAGGAAGGTGCGGTCGGCCAAGGCCGTGGCGGTTGTCGGTATTTCGATGTGGAGTTGGGTCGCTTTTGCAGCCAATTCAGTCTGGTTTTGGGCTTCCAACGAATGAATGAGGGCCGCAAGGTTCACCACTTCTTTTTCCAAAGGCACCGACCCCGATTCCAGTCGAGCAAGCTGAAGCAGGCGGTCGAGCAGCAGTTGCATTTTGTCCACTTCCCGGACGACCTGCCCAATTTTTTCCTCATACTGAGCCGTCTCCCTTGGCTTCCTGATGAGTACTTCGAGCGTCCCACGGATGGCCGTAAGCGGGGTCCGCAACTCGTGCGAGACGTCGGAGGTGAACTGTTTTTCCCGTTTGAACCCGTTTTCGATGCGCTGCAAAAGGTCGTTGATGGCCCTTGCCAATTGCTCCACTTCGTCGTTGTGCGGGGGGAGCGGCAGGCGGGTATTGATATTTGCATCGTTGATATTGGCCGTGCCTTTTATTAATTGCTGCACGGGGGCAATGGCCTTTGCGGCAGCGTATGAAACGGCGAGGTAGAGCACGAGCATCGTAAGCGGGAATGCGATGAGTAGCGCTGTGCGGAGGTTTTTCAGCACCACCGTTGATTCTGCCCTTGAGATGCCGATGGACAACTGGCCTACCACCCGCCCAGCCTGGTTCTTGACGGGGAACTGCCCCATCCGCACCAGTTGTTCCTTGAGTTTTGTATTGAAATACGTCGGCTGTGATAGGGCTAGGTCGAACTTGAAACGGTCAACGGTGAGGTTGGTCGAATGGAAAAGCAGCTGGCCCCGGCCATCCACCAATTGCAGGAAAGTCGGGTTGACTTCTTCTTGGGCGTGCTCATTTTCCTGCCACTCCGACATTTTGGTGATGATGATGGAGTCGCCCACGAAGCCCAGGCTTTTTTCCACTTCCTGTTGCTCTTTCCGCAGGTCGCTGTCCAAGTGGCTGAACGCCGTACGGAACACCACTTCGTAAACCACCAAAAAGACGAGACTCGTGATGGCGGCAGCGGCCACGAGGTTGTACAAGGCTATGCGTTCTTTGAACCTCAGTCTCATGCGTCGTCGTGTACCCGGTAGCCCACGCCCCGGATGGTTTGTAGGAAGGATGGCTGGCCGGGGTCGTCCAGTTTTTTCCGAAGGAAATTGATGTAAACGTCAATCACGGAGGTGTCACGGTCGAAGTTGACGTCCCAGATTTTTTCGATGATGCGGGTACGGCGGCAGATTTTGCCCTTGTTGCGCAGCAGGTATTCGAGCAGCGCAAACTCTTTCTGGGTTAGCTCCACGGGCAGGCCGTTCTTGGTTACTTGGTAGGTTCCCAGGTTCATTTCGATATTGCCCGCACGGAAGGTGTTTTGCTCGCCTGCCGTATTGCGCAGCAAAACCCGGATGCGGGCCAGCAGTTCGTCGAAGGCAAAGGGCTTGCGTAAGTAGTCGTTGGCGCCCGTTTCCAAGCCGAAAACCACGTCGTCCACGCTGTCTTTTGCGGTCAGGAAAATGATGGGGATACGCTGGTTTTCCTTGCGCACCTGCCTGCAAATTTCGATGCCGCTCATGCCCGGCAGCATCCAGTCCAGCAGCAAGATGTCGTATTCGTCGAGGTTGTCGAGGGCAAGGCGCAGGCCGTCCTTGCCGTTGTAGGCCACGTCCACGGCGAAGCCCTCTTCCGAGAGGCCCTCTTGGATGAAATTTGCGATGGACGCTTCGTCTTCTACGAGCAGTAATCTCATTTTTTATAGGGTAAATGGGCCATTTACCATGTCGCCCATTGTTGTTCTCAATTCTCCGGTTCCGGCGTCAGCGAAATTTCCAGTTCAACGCCAGCGCCGTGTTTGTAAACCAGTTCGCCGCCATAAAAGCCCGTGCGGGCAACGGAGGCTATGACGATGGCATACAACACCAAGGAGGCGGCATAGCCCCATTTCGGTTTAAACTTGTCCGACTCTATCACCATCCGAAAAGCCGCTGCGACGATGCTGAGCACCATCGTGAGCAAGGCCGCATCTTCATGCACCTCGATAGCTTTGCCGAGGCTGGAGCCGTCGTCCAAGCCATCGCCAGCGGCATTGCCGGTGAGGTAGGCTGCCACGGCACCGAGCGCCCCCAGTACCAACAAATATAGGCCCGCTGTTTTGAAAAATGGCTTTTTTGTCGTCAAATAGAGCAGGTCGGAAAGAAATCCGGCCAAGAGCAAGGCGATGGGGAAGTGCACGATCATGGCGTGCAGGTGGGTTGCAGTTAGCATGGCTGTTTTTTTGTGCAAAAATGCGGGCGACCACATTGGCGCTAGCTTAATCGAAACTTAAAAACAGCTTAAATTCCGTGCAAGGATTGGGTTCGGTCACGCTATCAGGCAGAGGCTGCCACGCAGCCTCTGCCTGATAGCGTGCCAAAGCGAGGGAATATTGATTGTGCCATCGCTTGAACCTAAATGGACATATCATCAGTTGTTGGGAGCACCATCCTCTATCCAAATGCGGATAACGTCCAACTCGCATTGCGGCATTTTGGCACTACCAGCAGGGTACGGCATGGCTTTGTAGCCCGCCTCATGGTTCACGCTGCCCCAGAGGCTGCCGTTGTCAACCGTCACTTTCACGAGGTCGTAGCTGTTCAGCTTGATGCCGCCACCGGGGCTGTTGTTGCCGTGGCAGCCTATGCATTTAAGGTCGAGCAGTGGTTTTACTACACCACTAAAGGTCACGTTGGTCGTGTCGCAGCCACTATCGCAATGGAGGTCTTGTGCGCCCTGTTTTATCCAATTGAGAATCAACGCTTTTTGCGCAGCAGTGAGTGCTGCGGCAGGTGGCGGCGGCATCCGGTCCTCGCCCGATTCGTTCAAGGATTTATAAATATCGCTATTGGCCGGGTTGCCGAGTTTAATGTCGCCCGTACTAAGCACGTATTGGTAATTGGTCAAAATGACGCCTTCTTTGTGCGACTGCACATCGTGGCAACCCGACATGGCGCAGTTGGAGGTCAAAATGGGCAGCACCTGAGACTCGAAATAGACCGAATCGGGGTCGCAGGGGTGCGTGATGACCACGGGCGTGGTGTCGCCAGTGCT
>JADLHE010000594.1 GCA_020848965.1 Saprospiraceae bacterium | reverse complement strand
TTCCACACTCTCCAACAGGAACTTCGCCCGGTACTTGCCCGTTTTCGGAAAGCCGAACTGGCGGGTCTTGCCCAAAAGTGAGCGCTCATCAAAAATATAGACCGGAATGATTTTATCGCAATGGTGAAGGGCCTCCGTCAAGGCTTCGTTGTCGTGCAGCCGGAGGTCTTGACGGAACCATAGAATACCTGTTTGTTGATTCATTGTGAAAGGAGTTGACGATTTACGATTTGGGATTTACGAATTAAGATTGCCCGAAAACTAATAAAAAGAAATAACAGGGCAGTCCATTTGAAAACAATAATAGGCTAACAATCGAGTCAAGACCTAGTTTTGAAAAAGATGGGAAAACGATTCGATTATATTTGCGCCGCAAATCCAAATCAATGACCACAGGCCTTCACCCTGAATTTATACCTTCCTTCTACGCCCGTTTCCCGATGCCCATGATAACCGACTGGGCAATGGACAAGGCGTTGGAGAATGGGTTCTTCCGCAATGGGGCGGATTTTTGCAGCATTCACGCAAGGTATCTGGGGAATAAATGGGCCTCTTGCGTCATGCTCCGCCTGCCAATTCAGGATTTCGAGTTCAAAAAACGCCACCGCAAACTGTTGAAGCACAATAGCCAGCGGTTCAAGGTCGAAGTAGGGCCGTTCGTACACAACGAGGAGAAAGAGGCGCTCTGGCAGCGCTACAAAACCACGGTACACCAATGGGGGAACGTCTCACAGCTTGAGTTTCACCTTTTGCGGGGCAAACCTGCCACAAGCTACCGCATGCACGAGCTTTGTGTGTATGACCAAGGCAAACTTGTCGCCTTCTCGGTTTTTGATGTCGGGGAAAAAACCCTTGCCTCCCTTGAAGCCGCCTACGACCCTGACTATGCCAGTTACAGCCTAGGCTTTTACACCATGTTGCTCGAAATACAGTACTGCCAAGCACAAGGATACAGCCACTACTACCCCGGCTTCCTGCCAAAGGATACCCCCATGTTCAACTACAAGTTGCGACCCGGTGGCATGGAATTTTTCCAATTAAGGTCAAAAACTTGGGTAGCCTATGAACTGCTGAGCGAAGGGGATTGGTTGATGGACGAATTAATGGACAAGCTCGGCCTGCTCAAACAAATACTGGCCGGCAACGGCATCAACGGCATCGAAGGCTATTCGATGGGCATTGCCTTTGCTTCGCAAAAACCGCAGATTGACAATTATAATATCCACCTGATTGTGCCTTTGACCATCGTCAACACAACCAGGCTGCTTTTCATCACTTGGAACGCCGTCACCCGCAACTACTTCCTGTTCGAGGGCTTCAACCTCTCCCCTGCCCTCGCCGTTGATACGCCCAAGCCTGTCCACCATTACCTGAGCGTACAGCAACGCAGCTTTGTCGGCCAGTTCCAACGGGCTGGCGATGTGCTGACCTTGATAAATCGCTTGTTGTTGTGAGGGTGCTGGATGCTGGGGCTGGATACTTGATACGAACCACTCAACAGCCCAAGGTGCAGCGCACCGAAATCTTTGTAGGGCATGCGAAACCAATCATTCCTAGGTGCAGCGCACCGTAATATTTGTAGTCGCACCGCATCGCTACCCATCCTAGGTGCAGCGCACCGTAATCTTTGTAGGCCACGCCCCACCGCCACAAATCCAAGGTGCAGCGCACCGCAATATTTGTAGCCACTCCCCACCGCCGCCATCCAAGGTGCAGCGCACCGCAATCTATGTAGCCACGACCCACCGCCACAAATCCATCACCATCCTTCAACGCCCTCAAAAAACTCGAACACATACTCGTCCTTGAAATCAATCTCGTTTTTCCGCAACATCTCCAAATACTCCTCCCTGAATGGCCTTTTCTGGTGGTGCTCCTCTTGCGACAACACATAATTAATCACCGTATCCAATTGGGAACGGGCATGGGTAAATGCGCCGTATCCCCTTTGCCAATCAAACTTGAATTTGGACAACCCTTTTTCCTTAATCCATGCATTGCTCGATGTTTTGATTTGCTCCACCAATTCGGGAATCAATTGGTTGACGTTGTACCCAATGAAAATATGGATATGGTCGGGCATCGCCCCAATGGCGAGCATTTTGTGCTTGTTGTTTTGGACGATGCCCGTGATATATTTTTCCAATTCGTCCTTCCATGATTTTTGGATGAGGGCGTCCCGGTGTTTTACCGCAAACACCAAATGGACATAGCATTGTGTGTAGGTATTCGCCATAGCGGTTTATGTTTTAAGGTTTATGAATCGTGTTGCAATTTGAACGGGCGGTGGGTGCGGGGCACAACAAAGATGACGGGGCGCTGCAATTTAAACGGGTGTGGTGCAGGTGGTGCAAATATATTCCGGTGCGCTGCACCAAGGATGAATGGGGGTGCGCATGACCTACAAAGATTGCGGGGCGCTGCCCCTTTGAATGGGGGCGGAGTGTGCAACTACTACAAAGATATCGGTGCGCTGCACCTTGGATGAATGGGGGCGACGTTGCTACAAATATTCCGCTGCGCTGCACCTTCAACTGGGTCGGTGCTTGCATCTACAAAGATTGCGGGGCGCTGCCCCTTGAGGTGAAAAACCATGTTTGGCCTACTGCCACCCCAACAATTAAACAATTTAGCAATCAAACAATTTACCAATTCCCCAACTTCTCCAATATCCCAATCGCCGCCTCCGCTATCTTAGTCCCAGGGCCGAAGACGGCGGTCACACCGTTTTCATACAAGAAATCATAATCCTGCTGCGGGACGACGCCGCCGACGACCACGAGGATGTCTCCCCGGCCCAAGCGCTCCAACTCGGCGATAGTCTGGGGCACAAGGGTGCGGTGGCCAGCGGCCAGACTGCTGATGCCGAGCACGTGTACGTCGTTTTCGGCGGCTTGGCGGGCGGCCTCGGCGGGGGTTTGGAAGAGGGGGCCAATGTCCACGTCGAAGCCGAGGTCGGCGAAGCCGGTGGCGACGATTTTGGCACCCCGGTCGTGGCCGTCCTGGCCGAGCTTGGCGACTAGGATGCGGGGCCTTCTGCCGTCCATTTCAGCGAACTCGTTGGCCATCTGGCGGGCCTTTGCGAAGCGCTCGTCCATTTTGATTTCTTTTGAATAAACACCGGATACACTGCGGGTCGTGGGCGTGTAGCGACCGAAGGCTCGTTCCATCGCATCGCTGATTTCCCCCAAGGTAGCTCGCTGCCTTGCAGCATTTACGGCCAGTTCGAGGAGGTTTTCCCCGCCCATTGCCCCAGCAAAGATGGCCTCCAATGCCGCCTGCACCGCCGCCTCGTCCCTTGTGGCTTTGATGCTGCGCAAACGGGCGACCTGCTCCTCCCGCACCGCCGTGTTGTCCACTTTCAAAATGTCGAGTTGGGAATCGGCCTCGACTTTGAACACGTTCACACCGACGATTTGGTCAATGCCCGCATCAATCCTCGCCTGCTTTTTGGCGGCGGCCTCCTCGATGCGCAGCTTGGGCAAGCCCGCTTCGATGGCCTTGGCCATGCCGCCCAGCGCCTCCACTTCCTCGATGAGCGCCCACGCCTTTTGGCAAAGCTGCTCGGTGAGGTACTCCACGTAGTAGCTGCCAGCCCAAGGGTCAACCACCTTCGTGACCTCGGTTTCCTTTTGGATAAACAACTGCGTATCCCGTGCAATCTTGGCGCTGAAATCGGTGGGCAGGGCGATGGCCTCGTCTAGGGCGTTGGTGTGCAGCGACTGGGTGCCGCCCAGCACTGCAGCCATTGCCTCGATGGCCGTCCTCGCCACGTTGTTGAAGGGGTCTTGCTCGGTGAGGCTCCAACCGCTGGTCTGGCAATGGGTGCGCAGGGCCAGCGACTTCTCGTCCTTCGGGTTGAACTGGTTCACGATTTTCGACCAGAGCAGGCGACCCGCCCGCAGCTTGGCGATTTCCATGAAATGGTTCATGCCGATGGCCCAGAAGAAGGAAAGCCGGGGGGCGAAGTCGTCAATGTCCAGCCCGGCGGCGATGCCCGTGCGGAGGTATTCCAGCCCATCGGCGAGGGTGTAGGCTAATTCGATGTCGGCAGGGCCGCCCGCCTCGTGGATATGGTAGCCGCTGATGCTGATGCTGTTGAACTTGGGCATCCGGGCAGCGGTATATTTGAAAATATCGCCAACGATGCGCATACTGGCCGCTGGCGGATAGATGAAGGTATTGCGCACCATGAACTCCTTGAGGATGTCGTTCTGGATGGTGCCGCTGAGTTGTTCCGGCGCCACGCCCTGCTCCTCCGCCGCCACGATATAGAAGGCCAGCACGGGGATGACCGCCCCGTTCATGGTCATGGAGACGGACATTTCACCGAGGGGAATCTGGTCGAAGAGGATTTTCATGTCCTCCACCGAGTCAATGGCGACACCCGCCATGCCCACGTCGCCGGGCACCCGTGGGTGGTCGCTATCGTAGCCCCGGTGGGTGGCCAAGTCGAAGGCGACGGAAAGGCCCTTTTGCCCTTGGGCGAGGTTTCGGCGGTAAAAAGCGTTGCTGTCCTTCGCCGTGCTGAACCCTGCGTACTGCCTGACCGTCCAAGGCCGGGTGAGGTACATGGTGGCGTAAGGCCCGCCGAGGAACGGGGCGATGCCCGCCACGAAGCGTTGGTGGTCGAGGGATTTAGGTTCGAAATGGTCGGGGATTTCGATGCCCTCTGGGGATTGCGGATTGCGGATTGCGGAAGGCGGATTGGGGGCTGCTGGCTGCGGACTGTGGACTTCTAGTGGTTCGGGCATATCATTGAATTTGGGGCAAAGTTGCGGAAAAGCCTTTATTCCAGCTTAAATTTTATGGGCAGGTTCATTCTCATCTTGCTGGGTTTATCTTTCCATTGACCCGGAACCCAATTGGGCATCAATCGAATGATTCGGATGGCTTCCTCGTCAAACAACGGGTGCAAGCCTTTCCTGACCTGAATATTGGTCAATCGGCCATCCAATTCCACGTCAAAGCTGAGATAGACCGTTCCTTGGATGCAGCCATCCACTTTGGGCCAGCGCATATTTTGCTTGATAAAATCCAAGGCGAGCTGCTCTCCGTTGCATTCTTCTGGCGGTATATGTGGGCAAGGGAAATGGGGAGCCTTTTCGTAAGTTGGAAAAATACATGTAAAACCGCTAGTATCGGCTTGGCTTTGCGCATTGGCGTAACTGCAAACCAGCACGGCATGAAGAATTGCAAGTATTATAGCCCGTTTATTGTACCGCTTCATTTGATTTCAATTTTGAGTGGCATCCGCATTTGCACCTTCACTGGGAGGTCACGCTGCAGTCCCGGCGACCATTTTGGCCCATCTTCCATCATCTTTTTAATGGCTGCCGCAAAAATCGGGTCGCCCTTGAGCAATTCAACTTGGCGAATGCTACCGTCCGTTTCCACGGTAAATTGAACCAAAAGCTCCACGCTTCGAAGGGAAGGGTCGGCAAGTTTTTTAATACCAGGCGCTAGGAACTGGGCGAGCTTTGACTTGGCGCAATTCCTTTTAGCATCGTTGGAAAGGCTGTCGCAGCCGGGAAAGGCGGGCATTTTTTCAACGACCAAATAACACGCATTGGTGTCCAGTGGATGCTGGGCAAAGCATGGGCTTGTGCCAAGGCTAAAAGCGAATAAAAGGATAACCGTAAACTGCCGCATAACTGTATTGATTTAATATTGATTAAGCGAAGATGCACTGGCTTGCGTTTTTGGTGGACGTTGAATTGGCGAGAATGACTTTCGACCATTTGACAAGGAAGCTATCGGCGAAATGAATACTGCGGCTTGCAAAAAAAAGGAGTTTGGCGACAACGACCAGCCCCTTCCCTGTCAGCAACAGCGACCAGCTTCGCTATCAGGTACGCTCTTCGGAACTGATGGGAAACGGCAAGCCCAAAACGGCCCATCCTGCGCGTTGATAGGAACGACCATACCTGAGCGCTTTTCTCCAATATCTATGATAGGAGCGACGATATGAGAGCGCTTTTCTCCAATATCTATGATAAGAGCGACCATACGTGAGCGCTTTTCGACCTTGGTGATGATAAGAGCGACCATATTTGAGCGCTTTTCTCCAATAGCGATGATAGGAGCGACCATACGTGAGCGCTTTTCTCCAATAGCGATGATAGGAGCGACCTTGGGTGTGTATGATGCAACAATTTTGGCGCAACTGGACTGTCCTAGCCCTGGAAATGGCGCAAAAAACCAGCGTTGGCGCTAGGTATTTTTGAAAAGCGCAATACCATCACGCCCAAACGCAACAACCAAGACATGTGACCCGCAAGCCTCCACCCTAAATCCCCCTACTGCAGCTTCACAAACTTCCCCGATAGCACCTCCAGCTTCTCGCCACTCGCCAAGATGCGGTAGGCGTAAGTGCCCGGCGGATAGTCGGCGATGTCCAGTTCGTAGCTATCGGATTGGAATTGGGCTTGGCGCATCAGCTTGCCTTCCATCGAGAACACGCTAAGCTCAAATGACTGCTGCCCCGAAGGGTCGGGCTGCTTCAAGGCGAAATTGATGCTGATGCTGGCGGGGTTCGGGTACACTGCCACCGAAATGGCGACCGGACTAAGTTCCTCGATGGTCATGTTGCCGATGGGGGAAATGGTAGCTGGCGGGGCCTCGGCCTGCGGCTCGACGGGGGCTAGCACCTTGGACATACTGCCGTTTTTGTCCGGTACGATGTTCAACCGCATGACCAGCGAATATGACATGGAGTCCGACAAGACCACCTCCCCAGAGAGCAGCAGGCTGTTTTTGCCCAAAGGCAAGAGTGAGTGGCAATGCGCCCTATGGCCCTCTAGGGTGCGCTGGCTCAACAGGTTGCCGCTCCGGTCTAGGACGCTGAGGGAATAGTGGGTGTTCTCCCAGTGCTCCCAATCATAATGGTTCTGCGTGAGGACGATATGCTCCTCCGTGATGAGAAAGGCATCGAGGTACATCAGGTTGCCCAGCGACAAGGGCGTGCCGCTCAAAGCAAGGTGCTGCTCGTCCAAGAAGTAGAGCCTCTTCATGCCGTGGCCCGTCGAAACGCCTTCCACCGTCAGCACCGCCACTTGGTTGTCCACCAATTGTAAGGCTTCCACCTGCTCGTTTGGGCCTTCAAAATCCATCCGCCCGGTGATGCGCTTCCCATCCGTCAGGAAAAGGGCCCCGCTGGTAGGCGTCATGACAGTTCTCGACTCCCCCTCTTGCCCGTAAATCACCGCAAGTACCCATTGACCCTGCGAAGTGCGGACGGGCTGTATGTCGTTCTTCACAAACATGGGCCGCTCTGACCGCATCATTTCCGACAGGTCAAGCTCGGATTCGTCCATGTTGAAGTCCCAGTCAATATCCCGGATGCCGAGCTTTGGCGGGCCCTGCGGGCGCATGCTCACCGAAAAAGCCGTATAGCCATTCGGCGTCATGACGGAGGTAAACTGGCTGAACTTGAACCCATCGCCAGAAAAGAGCAGCCTCCCCTTATGGTCGAAGACCCTCGAATCCAAATGCCCCGATTGGTCGCCGATGCAATCATAGTCGTTGGTGAGGTACCTGCCCTCGTTGAACGGCAAGAGCAGGGAGCGGCTCCGACAACCACCGATTTGCACCCGGCCATTGAAGTTCCCGTCCTTGTCCAGCACCAGCAGCGACTTGGCATGTATCCGCCCGAAAGTCCCCGTATTCCTATGCTCGCTGATATTGTGGTAGCTGTTGCCAGCCGCATCCGTCCACGAATAGCCAGCGCTGTTGGCGTTGGTCTTGGGGCCTTCGTACCGCCATTCTTGGGCAGTGCCAGCAGTTGCCATCATGGCAGCGATGAGGAGGCAGATAGTATAGCGTGGTAGTAACATTGGATTGTTTTTTCCCCCAAAGATAGCGGTAGGCACGGGATAGGCAAGCCCTGCCCCAGACATCTGCAACCGCTGTATGGTACACCACCGATACGATTGCTTGGAGCAATCGTATCGGTGGTGGAAAGGCTGCCCCCTACCCTGCCGTAGCGATTAAACCCCAAGCGGCGTGACTTGGAGCTTCGCAAAATGGTGCCCGGAAACTGGCGAAAAAACCTTGCTGGGGGTTTCTTATTTTGAGAAATGCTTATACCTTCACGCCCGTACTCAACAACCAAGGCATGCGACCCGCAAAACTCCCATTCAGGCAGACTAATTGAACTCAAAGGTGATACCTTCATGAAAGGTGTCACCTTTGTTATTTTTACAAAACAACTTCATGGAAGAACATAAACGAGAACTGGACAAACAACTTTGGAACATTGCCAACACGCTGCGGGGCAAAATGAACGCCGACGAATTCCGGGACTATATCCTTGGCTTCATCTTCTACAAATACCTCAGCGAGCGCATGGCATTGTTTGCCGACCGCATCTTGGAGCAGGACAAACTCACCTTCACCGAACTCACGCCCAAAATGCCCGACTATGAAAATTTCATGAAAGAACTCAAGGGCGAGGC